>NZ_JBVVOU010000010.1:0-253917 GCF_055807635.1 Bradyrhizobium sp. Kon56
TGATCTACGCCAATACTGTCGTGCAACGGGGCACGCCCTGGATCGAAAAAGCCGCCTAGCCTTTAATGGTTGCTACGCTTACGGCCGCGCAATGCTGCTATCGCGCAACGTCCGCCTTCTCCAGAGATCAACCATCACCTTGACGGTCGCCGCCAGCACAGCTGCGCAAAGCGCAGCCTTCGAGATCGTCTCCATCGTCCCCTCGATCAGCAGGCAATGGGCGACGCTGCCTGCGACGATGACGATCGCGAGGGGAATATGGACGATGCGCCACGTGCGCAACCGCAATCCCAGCCGCCGGCGCAGCAGAGCCAGGAGCGCAACAATGAAGATGGCCCACATGGCGGTCACGCCGAAGGGGGAGAACGGTGTCGGTGACGTATAAGTCAGGGCGTCGATCATGTCGGGCGGGCTGGTGATCCAGAGGCCGGCGACGTGGATCACCACCGCCAGAGCAAGCGCGCCGCCGATCCAGCGGTGGGCGCGCCGGCCGCGATAGGCCGAGCAGCCCGGCAGGTATCCGCCGATCAGCAGGGGCTGAACGAGCACGAGACCGAGCGCGATGATCCCGGCGAAGCCGGCGAGGATGTAGACCGGGCCGCGCCATGTGAGCTGTTCGCTTCCCGCAGCGAGCGCGATCGGCACGCCGATGGCCAAGGCAAGGGCGATCCAGATCAGGGGCGCCCGGGCCGATCTCCGCCCCTTCATCTCCAATGCGATCAGGCCGGCTGCAGGACGAAGTGCGCCTCGAGGCTGGTTTCCTTTGCGCTCCGCATTATCGGCCGCAGGAAGACGGTTTTGAATTCACCGCTGTCATAGGCGAGGTGGCCATGCGGCTGGCCGAAGATGGGAATGATCTGCGGCATTTCGAGCCGGAACTTGCCGTCCTTGTCGGTGAGCGTGGCGCCATGACTCTGCGGCTCGTGCTCCTGGCCTTCGACCGTGTGCGCCCAGATCTGGATGCGCTGCCCGGCCAAGGGAGTCCCGTCGCCGGCGCGGCGCACGGTGCCGCTCATCCAGAAGCCACCCTTTCCGATCCGCTCCACGATCGCCGCGCCCTTGCGGTAGTTGTTCGCCCCGCCCGACATCGTCTCGGTCGGTGCGAGGCCGTCCGCGCGTGCAGGCAACAGCAGGCCGGGGACGCCGGTCGCCAAGAGCCCGGTTGCGAGGATCGAGCCGCCCGCGGCGAGGAGGCTCCGGCGATTGAGTACGACCGTGGTCATGTCGGTTCCTCCTGGCGAGCGTCCAATGGCTCAGCGAGTGTACAAGAAAACGCGCCAGACGCACAGTTGGGCCGGGGGACGCAGCGGGTCGCGATGACGTTGTTGTGAACGGGGTGCAGGCCGCTCGCACATGCATCAGTGATCGTCTTCTTCCTTGACCAGCGTCAACAAGCGAAGCGTCAGGAACGTGAATACGGCGACCGTCACCGCGACATCAAAAGCGCCGAGCCCGACGGAGACGCCGATGGCGCCGGTCGCCCAGAGGCTCGCGGCCGTCGCGGTCCCCTGCACCGAATTCCCCTGCTTGAGAATTGCGCCACCGCCGATGAAGCCGATGCCGGTGATGAGGCCCTCGATCACCTTCGCCATTCCGTCAGGCGAATGCACGAGCAGGCTTTCGCTGGCCTGCACGAAGCCGCAGCTTGCCATTGCGACCAGTGGAAAGGTGCGCAAGCCCGCGCTTCGCGCCCGCTTCTCGCGGTCCCAGCCAATGGGAACGGCGAGTGCGAAGGCCGCAGCCAGCGCAACGACATGAACACCAATGTTGAATCTGTCCAAAGAAAGCCCCCGAAATGAAAATCGTCGCCGTTGATCAAACCGGCCGGCAACGCGGCAATGCGGCCCGCGGTTTCCATACAGGCGAATTTGCCGCATGCAGCGCAGCGATGGCCCCGTCTCCGCGCGATGGAGCCGCCGGCGCAGCACCATGATCGTTTCGGCTGGTATTCCTGCGACCGGCTCCTACATGTCGAGTCCACGTTACCGCCGCACGCTCCATCCGGACCCTTCCATGATCCCCTTCTCCGTGCTCGACCTCGCGCCCATCCGCCAAGGCGGCGATGCGTCACAAGCGTTCCGCAATTCGCTCGATCTCGCGCAGCATGCGGAGGGCTGGGGATACAAGCGGTTCTGGCTGGCCGAGCATCACAACATGACGGGGATCGCGAGCGCGGCGACGTCGGTGGTGATCGGGCATATCGCGGGCGGGACGAAGACGATCCGGGTCGGGTCCGGCGGGATCATGCTGCCGAACCATTCGCCGCTCGTCATCGCCGAGCAGTTCGGCACGCTGGCTTCGCTCTATCCCGGGCGGATCGATCTCGGGCTCGGGCGGGCACCGGGCACCGACCAGTTCACCGCACGCGCGCTGCGCCGCGATCTCGCCACCAGCTCAGAGAATTTTCCACAGGACGTGCTGGAGTTGCAGGCGCTGCTCGGCGACGTGCAGCCGAACCAGGCCATCCGGGCCGTGCCGGGCATGGGGACGAAGGTGCCGCTGTGGATCCTGGGATCCAGCACCTTTGGCGCGCAGCTCGCAGGGATGCTCGGCCTGCCGTTCGCGTTCGCTTCACACTTCGCACCGCAAATGATGATGCCGGCGCTGAGGGAGTATCGGGCGCGGTTCGAACCCTCGACGCAGCTCGACAAGCCCTATGCGATGGTCGGCGTCAACGTGTTCGCCGCCGACAGCGACGCGGACGCGCAGCGCATGTTCTCCTCACTGCAGCAGCAGTTCATCAATCTGCGCCGCGGCACGCCCGGCCCGCTGCCGCCGCCGGTCGACGACATGGACGCGCTGTGGTCGCCAGCCGAGAAGGCGATGGTCGGCCAGTCGCTGTCGTGCTCGGCGGTCGGCTCGCCTGACATGGTCGAAGCGAAGCTGAAGGCGCTGATCGCCGAGACCGGCGCGGACGAATTGATGACCACGGGCCAGATCTACGACCATGCCGCGCGGCTGCGCTCGTTCGAGATCGCGGCCGGGGTAAGGGATCGGTTGGCGGGGTGAGCGGGTGCGATTGTTGCGACGGTGAAGCTGCGCTCGTGGCAGGCCGTGAGCGCCCTAATCCGGAAAGCCGAACAGCTTGGCCGGGTTGTGCACCAGGATCTTCTCCAGCGTCGACTGGTCGGGCGCGTAGCGGTACATCAACTCCAGCAGATCGGCGTCGTTGGGCGGCTGCTTGACCGAGACCGGGTGCGGCCAGTCGCTGGCCCAGACGCAGCGGTCGACTGCTGCCTCGATATAGGCACGCGCGATCGGGATGACGTCGTCGTAGGGCGGCCCGAGCTTCGAGGTCTTCTCGCCGAGCGACAGCATCACCCAGAAATTGCCCTTGCCGAGCAGCTCCAGCATCTTGCGCAGGTTCGGATCGTTTTTGCCGGCTTCCGGATCGGGACGCGCCATGTGGTCGATCAGCACGGGCACGTCGAGATTCTCGTATTTGGCAACGCTGGAGACGATGCCGTCCTTCTCGGGCTGGATCTTGACGTACCAACCAAGCTCGCGGATGCGCGCAATCGCGCGGGCAAAATCGGCATCCGACAGCACAGCGCCGAGCTCCTGGCGGAAGCTGAAGCGCGCGCCGCGGACCCCAGCATCATGCAGCTTGGCGAGATACGAATCGTTCGCCTCGGCGAACACCAGCGCGTTGGCGCAGCCGCGATAGTTCGGGCCCATCGCGGCGAGACCGTCGAGCACGACGGCATGGTCGGCGCCATACGTCGTGGTCTGCACGATGATGCCGCGCTCGATGCCGAGCGTCTTGTGCACGCGCAGCGCCGCCTCCCAGGTCGCGGTCGGCATCCGATAGGCAGCACCGGGACGCTCCGGATATTTGTCGAGGGGGCCGAGCACGTGAAACTGGCTGTCGACGGATTTGGGCGGCGGCCCCTTGACCGGGCGGCGCGGGTTCGGGTCGAACGGAAGATAGGTCGGCATGCGCAAAACTCCCTCAGTCGATTACGGCGGTGAAGTCGCACTGCACCAGCGCGCCGCCGTCCATGTTGTCCATCGGCAGCGCGTGGCGCGCCGGGCGCGAATGCTCGTCCGGAAACATCTTCAGCCACTCGACATTGACCGGGCCGCGCTGCGTACGGTCCTTCAGCCACACCGTCATCTTGATGATGTCGTCGGTGGTGCCGCCGGCAGCCTCGACCGTCGCCTTCATATGCGCGAACATGTTGGCACATTGCGCTTCCAGGCTCTCGGGCATCGCACCAGTCGCATCGCGGCCGAGAATGACGCCCGACATCACGAGATTGCCGATGCGGCAGGCGTTCGGAATCGGGTTGGCATGCTTGAAGCCGCCGATATGGATGCTCTTGCGCCGCGTGTGACCGGTCATGATGCGCTCCCTTTCATGTGTTGATTCAGACGAACTGGCACGACACCGAGCCGAACGCGCCATAATCGGCATGAAACGTGTCGCCGCGGCGAATGTCGACCGGACGCGTGAACGATCCCGCCAGCACCACCTCGCCGGCGGCCAGATGCTCGTCATGCGGCGCGAGGCGGTTGGCGAGCCAGGCAATGCCGTTGGCGGGATGGTTGAGCACGCCGGCGGCAAGCCCGGTTTCCTCGACCTCGCCGTTGCGGAACAACAGCGCGCCTATCCAGCGCATGTCCGCGTCCATCGGACGGAACGGCCGGCCGCCAAGCACCAGCGCGGCGTTCGCCGCGTTGTCCGAGATCGTGTCCATGACCTTTCGCGCCTTGCCCGTTTCGGGATCGACGCGGTGCATGCGCGTCTCCAGGATCTCCAGCGCCGGGGTGACGTAGTCGGTGGCGTTGAGCACGTCGAAGATGGTGCAATCGGGCCCGCGCAGCGGCGCCTTCAGCACGAAGGCGAGCTCGACCTCGATTCGCGGCGCCTGGAAGCGGTCGAACGCAATCGGCGTGGCGTCGGCATAGAACATGTCGGCGAACAGCACGCCGTAATCGGGTTCGGAAATGCCGACCGCGTTCTGCATCGCTTTCGAGGTCAGGCCGATCTTGTGGCCCTTGATGACCCGGCCGCGACCGAGCTGGAGCTTGGTCCAGGCGCGCTGAACGGCATAGGCATCCTCGATGCTGAAATCGGGATAGTCTTTGGTGAACATCGTGATCAGCGACTTGGTGCGCTCGGCTTCGTCCAGCCGCGCGGCAAGGCGTTCGATCGTGGCAGTGTCCAGCATGACCTACTGCTCCGCCGCGACGGTGTTGCGCAGCACGCCGATGCGGCTGGATTCGACCTCGACGACATCACCGACTTTGAGCCAGCGCGGCGGGTCGAAGCGGGCGCCGGCGCCGGTCGGCGTGCCCGTCACGATCATGTCGCCGGGCTTGAGGGTTGCGAAGGTCGAGAGATAGGAGATCAGGAAATCGAACGGAAACATCAGCCGTTCGGTGGTGTCCTGCTGCCGCACCTCGCCGTTGACGCGGGTGACGATGTCGTGAGTCCCGCGCGGGTCGAGCTCGTCCGCGGTGACGATCCACGGACCGACGCTGCCGGAGCGGTCGAAATTCTTGCCCTGCGTGACGTTGAACTTGCCGTGGCGGAGCCAGTCGCGGATCGTGCCCTCGTTGCACAGCGTCATGCCGAAGATGTGCGCCCAGGCCTTTTCGCGCGGAATGTGGCGGCCGCCCTGGCCAATCACGATGACGAGCTCGCCTTCATAGTCGAGCTGCTCGGAGACGTGAGGCTTCTCCAGCGGCTGGCCTGAGCCCGTCATCGAGGACATGCTGCGCACGAACAGACTGGGATATTTGGGCAGGTCAGAGCTGTCCTTATACTCCGCATTGCGCTCGGCGTAATTGACTCCGATGCACCAGAGCTTTTCCGGCGCCAGCACCGGCGGAAGCAGCACGAGCTCTTCCAGCGCGTAGTCCGGCTTTTGTCCGGCGACGGCTTCCTGCGCGTCGGCCAGCGCGTTGGCTGCGATCAGCGCCCTGACGTCGGAGAAGTCGCGGCCGATCCGCCGGGTCAGATCGACGACACCGCCTTCCATGACGGCACCGTAGCGCGGCTCTCCGTCCACGAGATAGCTTAGGAGTCGCATGGTCGTTCTCCAATGGTTTTGGGGCGCGCGCGGGGGCGGCGCGCTCAGTCTTTCGATTTGGGAGTCTGGAACACGCCGTGCAGCGTCACGATCTCGCCGAGCCGGGCGTAGCGCGGCCCGCCGATGCGCGCGATCGGATCGAGCGCGACGGTTTCGACCTTGCCGTCGTTCACGAGGCCGTCGCGGAGGTGGAACATCACGACTTCGCCCACGATGAGACGGCTGCGCGCGTCGCCGAATTCGAGGCACTGCCGAAAGCGGCACTCCATCGCAACGGGTGCAACGCTGAGCCGCGGCACCTTGATGCGCTCGCTCGGGAGCGTCTCAAGGCCGAGCTCCGCGACCTCGCTGATCTCGGGCGGATGCTCGACCGATGAGTCGTGCACCGCCTGCATCAGCGGGGTATCGGCGATGTGGATGACGTATTCCTCGGTGTCGAGGATGTTATGCGCGGTGTCCTTGTAGTCGGCGCCCTTGCGGCCGACGCTGATGGCAAGCATCGGCGGCTTCTGCGAGACGAAGGTGAAGGCGCTGAACGGCGCGAGGTTGAGCACGCCGGAGCGCGACAGGCTCGTCACCCAGGCGATCGGACGCGGCACCACGATGCCGGTCATCAGCCGGTAGATGCGCTCGGCGCCGAGCTCGGTGGGGTCGATCCGCATCGATCAATCCGCCTTGATGTTGGCCTTGCGGACGATCGGAATCCATTTGGCGTCCTCGCGCGCCAGATAGGCCTTGAATTCGTCGGGCGTCATCGCGACGGCTTCGCCGCCGAGCTTCTCGAACTTGTCGACCACGGCTGGGTCCTTCAGGATCGCGGTCAGTGCCTCGTGCAGCTTGTCGATCACGGGCGCCGGCGTGCCTGCCGGTGCGAACAGGCCGGTGAAGGTCTGGCCGTCAAAATCCTTGTAACCAAGCTCGGCGAAGGTCGGCACGTCGGGCAGCGACTTCAGGCGGTGCGGGCTGGTGACGGCCAGCGCCCGGAACAGACCGGCCTTGATGTGCTGCAGGCTGACCGTGAGCTGGTCGAACGCGAACTGCACCTGCCCGCCCAAGAGATCGTTGACGGCAGGCGCATTGCCGCGATAATGCGCGGTGACCCATTGCAGGTCGAGGCTGGACTGCATCAGCTCGCTGAGCAGATGATTGGTGGTGCCGGGGCCGGGCGAGGCCATCGTCAGCTTGCCCGGCTCGCGCCTGGCGAGGTCGATGAATTCCTTGAAGGTGGTCGCCTGCACCGACGGATGCACCTCGAGCACCAACGGCGTCATCGAGATCGTCGTGATCGGCAGGAAGTCCTTCTTCCAATTGTAGGCGTCGCGCTTGTTGATTTCGGTCGCGAACAGCACCGGGCCGTTGGCGCCGACGAACAGCGTGTAGCCGTCGGGCGCGGATTTCGCGAAGGCCTCGCCCGCGATCATGCCGCCGGCGCCCGCCTTGTTCTCGATGATGAAGGGCTGACCGAGCTTTTCCTGGAGCTTGTCCGCGATGATGCGCGCGGCGCTATCGACATTGCCGCCGGCCGGATAGGGCACGATCAGCTTGACGTTGCGCGCCGGCCATTGCTGGCCCGACGCCGGTCCCGTCAACATCGCCGCTGCGGCAGCTAGGGCAATCCAGATTAATCGCATGTTAACCTCCCGGCGGCGCTTCCAAATTTTACGTCGATTTGCCTGACGTCGTACACGGCATGTCGATTCGGAGCGCAATCTCCAGATGGGCGCTTTACCTGTCGAGTGAATTGTGGCGTTCTCGTCCATATTATGGACAAGACGACTTCCGCGAAATCCACCCGCCGCATCACGGGACCGCGACAGGGCGCGCAGGCGATCCGGCGCGCGCTCGCGGTGCTGCGCATCCTTGCCGCAGGCCGCGAAGACGGCGTGCTGCTGGCCGAGGTGGTGCGGGCGACCGGCCTCACCCGCCCGACCGTGCACCGCATCGTCCACGTGCTGATCGAGGAAGGCATCGTCGAACGGCATGACCGGACCGGCCGCTACGCAATCGGCAACCAGGTGCCGGAGCTCGCGCTCGCACGGCCTCGGCCGTCGCGGCTGCTGATCGCGGCAAATCCGTCGCTGCAACGCGCCTCGGCCGAGATCGGCGACACGCTGTTCCTGACGGTGCGGACCGGCAATGACACGCTGTGCGTCGATCGCCGGATTGGCGTCTATCCGATCCAGGTGCTGTCGATCGAGGTCGGCGCGCGCCGACCGCTCGGCGTCTCCAGCGCAGGCGTCGCCATCCTCGCCGCGATGCCGGCGCAGGACGCGCGAAAAATCGTCGCAGCCAACGAGAAGAGACTGGAGGCCTACCGGACCGATGTTGCGACGGTGCTGGGCCAGGTCACCGCCGCAAGACGGCTGGGATACGGCATGAGGGAAATTGGTCTCGTGCAGGGCACGAAGTCGATCTCGACCTGGATCAAGACCCCGGACGGCGGTCCCGCTGCCGCCATGACCGTCTCCGCCGTTCGCACCAGGCTCGGCCCACGACGCGAACAGGAGGTCGCGGAGATCCTGCTGCGGGAGGCGCGGATCATCGAGCAGGCGATCCGGGGTTAGACAACGCTGTCAATGGGCTGACGCCGCGCGCCATTTTATGGCACAAGAGCCGCCTCCGCCGACCGAGCAACGAGGCCCCGCATGCCCGCGCCAAAACCGCCTGCCTTCGAGACCCTGAGCCTGCATGCGGGCCAGCATCCGGATCCCGCGACCGGCGCCCGCGCGGTGCCGATCTACCAGACCACGTCCTACGTGTTCCAGGATTCCGATCACGCCGCCGCGCTGTTCAATCTCGAACGCGCCGGCCACATCTATACGCGCATCTCCAATCCGACCACCGGCGTGCTGGAAGAACGGCTTGCGGCGCTGGAAGGCGGCGTCGGCGCGATCTGCACCGCGAGCGGCATGGCGGCGCTGCATCTGGCCATCGCCACGCTTCTGAACGCCGGCGACCATATCGTGGCATCGAGCTCGCTCTATGGCGGCACCATCAATTTGCTGGCGCACACGCTGCCGCGCTTCGGCATCACCACAACGTTCGTCAAGCCGCGCGATCTCGACGCGTTCCGCGCGGCGATCAAGCCGAACACGAAGCTGATGATCGGCGAGACCATCGGCAATCCCGGGCTCGAGGTGCTGGACATTCCGAAAGTCGCTTCGATCGCGCATGACGCGAAGATTCCGCTGCTGATCGACAACACCTTTGCCACGCCCTATCTCAGCCGTCCGATCGAGCTCGGCGCCGACATCGTCATGCATTCGGCGACCAAATGGATCGGCGGCCACGGCATCGCGATCGGCGGCGCCATCGTCGACGGCGGTCGTTTTGACTGGCGCTCATCCGGAAAATTCGGCGTGCTGACCGAGCCCTATGGCGGCTATCACGGCATCGTCTTCGACGAGCAGTTCGGCACCGCCGCCTTCATCATGCGCGCGCGCACCGAAGGCCTGCGCGATTTCGGCGCTTGTCTATCGCCGACCAACGCCTTCCAGCTGTTGCAGGGCGTCGAGACGCTCGGCGTGCGCATGGACCGCCACATGCAGAACACGCACCTCGTGCTGGAAGCACTGAAAGCCAACAAGGCGGTCGATTGGGTGCTGCATCCCTCGCTGGAAGATCATGCGGACTACCAGCTCGCAAAACAATTACTGCCGCGCGGCGCCGGCTCGATCGTCTCCTTCGGCATCAAGGGGGGCCGGCCCGCGGGCCGCAAATTCATCGAATCGCTGCGCATGATCAGTCATCTCGCCAATGTCGGCGACGCCAAGACGCTGGTGATCCACCCCGCCTCGACCACGCACCAGCAGATGGACGCCGAGCAGCTCAAGGCCTCCGGCATCGGCGAGGAGCTGGTGCGACTCTCGGTCGGCATCGAGACCGCAAGCGACATCATCGACGATCTCACCCAAGCGCTGCGCATCTCGCAAAAGGTCTGACACCATGAAGCTCTCCGTCAACGGCGCCGAGGTGCTGGTCGCAACCGGCGGCCGCGACTTCGACAGATCCCTGCCCGCCGTCGTCTTCCTCCACGGCGCCGGTTTCGACCGTTCGACTTGGGCACTGCACACCCGCTGGTTCGCCCATCACGGCTTTGGCGTGCTGGCGCCGGATCTGCCCGGCCACGGCCGCTCGCCCGGACCTTCGCTCGGCAGCATCGCCGAAATGGCCGACTGGACGGCGGCCCTGCTCGATGCGGCCGGAGCGACGAAAGCGCATCTGATCGGCCATTCCATGGGATCGCTGATCTCGCTGGAGACGGCCGCACGTCACCCCGACAAGGTTTCCGCGCTCAGCCTGATCGGCACGGCCGCGACCATGACGGTCGGCCCGGATCTGCTGAAGGCGGCCGAAGCCAATTCGCAGGATGCCAACGACATGGTCTCGATCTGGGGCCTCGGCTTCAACGCCGAGCTCGGCGGCAGCCTCGCACCGGGCCTGTGGATGCATGGCGGCGCGCAGGCCGTATTGAAACACTGCGAGCCGGGCGTGCTGTTCCGGGATTTGTCGGCCTGCAATGCTTACGCGAATGCGCTGCAAGCAGCCGCAAGCGTGAAGGTGCCCACGACGCTCATCCTCGGCGAACGGGACATGATGACGCCGGTGAAGGCCGGCAAGGCACTTGCCGCCGCGATCCCGCATGCGAAGACCGTCGTGGTGCCCTGCGCGGGCCACATGATCATGGCCGAACGCCCGGATGAGTTGTTGGCTGCGCTCCGGAACTGACAGGATCAATCATCCATCTTGCGCGTTGCGGTCAGATATCCCTGTGAAGATCGAGGGAACAGGACCCATGCCAAGACAGGAAGTCATTCGCAAAGCCAAGCAAGACAAGCGTGCCGGTAAATCGGCAAGCACGCAGGCCGGCGAATTCGTCAAGGACCAGATCGACAAGATCCGCAAGGGCAAGCATGGCGCCCGCTCGACGAAGCAGGCCATTGCCATCGGTCTCTCCGAAGCGCGCCGCGCCGGCATCGATCTGCCGCCACCGCGCAAGGGAAGCGTCAAGAAATCGACGCGACGCAGCGCCAAATATGCCTACGAGGTCGGTCAGGGCAAGCGCACCCCGAAGCGCCGGCCGCGCGTGTCGCAAGCAGTCGAAAAGGTTTTGAAGAAGGAGCCGCGCTCGACCGCCTCGCGCAGTGCACTGTCGAACCAGGGCAAACGTGCCGCGAGCCGACGAACGGCCGCGTCGCGTTCAGCCGCCGCGCGCAAGGCGAGCCGCACCAAGGGCGCCAAGGCCCGCTCCACCGCCGCAAAGAAGGCGGCACGCACCAGGGCGCGCCGCCGGAGCTGATCAGTTCGCGCGCCGGCCCCGCTCGGAGAATACCGCACGGGCGGCGCGATCCGCCTCGCGCGCCGAGCGGAACTGGCGGCCTTCGAGGCTGTCGAACAGACGCTCGGAGGAGAAGAAGCGGAAGCCGCGCGTATCCCTCGTGACGATGCCGGCGGCGCGGTCGTGGATCTCGATGATGTAGGCATTCCATTGAGTTCGGGACATGACTGCTCGTCCGCCGGGTCTCGGCGTTCCTGTCTTTGGATTTGCTTCTTGGGATTTGCTGGGTGAGGTGCTGCTAGGAGGCGGCGGTCAGCAACAACAACATGCGCCGGTGGCCGCCGAGAAACAGCGGCGCGTCATGCACGCATGCATGTCATTGTTACTGCGCTGGTGATCGGTTCTCATATCGCGGCTTCGGCTCGAAGGAGCAGTGTCGATGCGTCGAATATCGAGCGTTTAGCGCGAACGGTCAATGAAATGGCTATCCATAATTGCGATGAGCGCGCAGGGGCGCGTCTCGGGGTGCGAGCGCCGACAAACGAATTCATCTCGCGATGAGTTCTTCCTTCTCCCCTTGCGGGAGAAGGTGGCGCGAAGCGCCGGATGAGGGGTTTGCCTCCGCGAATCCTCAAGAGAGTCGCACGCGGAGAGAGACCCTCACCCGTCTCGCCGCTACGCGGCGAGCCACCCTCTCCCGCAAGGGGAGAGGGGAAGAACGAACTCACCACATCGTCGCGGCCGCACGCTCCGGCCAGGCGCGATCATACTCCGCGCCGCCGACCTTGTTCTCGCTCATCTCGGCGAGGATCTGGCCGGGCGTCGGCAGCGTCTTAGGGTCGATGCGCTTGTCGGGATTCCAGAGATCGGAGCGGACGATGGCGCGGGCGCACTGGAAGTAAATTTCGTCGACCGTCATCACCATGACGCTGCGCGGCGCCTTGCGGTCGACCTTGAACGAGGCCAGCAATTCGGAATCGATGGACAGATGCGCCCGGCCATTGGCCCGAACCGCATTTCCGGAGCCGGGGATCAGGAACATCAGCGATACCCTAGGATCGCGCACGATGTTGCGCAAGGAATCGACCCGGTTGTTGCCGCGGCGATCCGGCAGCATCAGCGTCTTCGGGTCATGAATGCGGACGAAGCCGGAGAGATCGCCGCGCGGCGAGCAGTCGATCCCCTCGGGTCCGATGGTAGCGAGCGCGGCGAACGGGGCCTTTTCGATGAAGACGCGATAGAGTGGGGTGACGTGGTCGGCGACTTTCACGGTCGAGGCGTCGTTGGTGACGCCGTAGATGGCCTCCAGCTGCTCGACCGTTTCGATCACCGACATTCCAGTCTCCTTGTTGTGCCGGCTATTCGTGCCAGCCTTGATTCCTGATCACGCGCAGAAGCTGGCGGCCATGATACTCCGCGCTGTGCGCGTTGAGAATGGTGACATCGGCCTGGGCCGATGCGTCGTCGACGCTGCGCGTCAACCGTTCGGCGATATTGCCGTCGCTGTCCCGGGCGCGAGCAGCAAGCCGCTGCGCCAGCACATCCGGCGGCGCGGTGACCGCGACCACCACGATGTTTGCATAGGCCTGGCGCAGCGCGCCGATCACCGTGCGCGAAACATTGGCCACGACGGCGCGTCCGGCACGAATATCGTCGTTGAGGTCGCGGGGCAGCGCGTAGCAATGCCCATGCGCCTCCCAATGCACGGCGAATCCGCCATGCTCGCGCGCGCGACGGAATTCGTCAGGGCTCACCGCAATATTGTCTTCGTCGGCCGAGGATTCCCGCGTCACGACACGGCGCGGGAAGACGATGTCGTGATCCTCGATGCAGGCTGCCCGCGCCAGCCGCAGCAGCGTGTCCTTGCCGGCACCGCTGGGACCGACCACGAGCACGAGCCGCCCGGGCCCGATCGCACCCGTTGTCTTTCCCGCCACGGTGACGGCCTCGCTCATGCGACACGGCTTCCTTCGCGCCAGACGCTGCGGACCGCGGGGACGCGGCCCGCGACATGCACGCGGATCAGATCGGCACGCTTGCCGATCGCGATCTCGCCGCGGTCGGACAGGCCGACTGCCTCCGCGGGCGCCTTCGTCACGGTGCGGATCGCCGCCGGAAGAGTGATGGCGGGCACGTGCTCGGGCAAGTGCAGCGCGGCCATCAGAAGGCTCGAGGGGATGTAGTCCGACGACAGGATGTCGAGCAGGCCCTCGCGGGCGAGATCGACCGCGGCGATATTGCCGGAATGCGAGCCGCCGCGCACGACGTTCGGCGCGCCCATCAGGATGTCGATGCCGGCCTCGTGCAGGCCGCGCGCGGCCTCCAGCGTGGTCGGAAATTCCGCCACCGAAACGCCATCGCGCACGGCGTCCACGACGTTCTCCTCAGTGGTGTCGTCATGGCTCGCCAGCGGGATCTTGTACTTGTGGGCCAGCGCCACGATCTCGCGCATGTTGGTCGCGGCATAGGCCTTCTGATATTCGAAGCGCTTCGCGAACAGCTCGTCGAGCTCGGCGTCGGTCTTGCCGCCGCCCTTGCCGCGATAATAGTCGCGCAGCTTGCCTTCGTCCCGGAACTGGCGCTGGCCGGGGGTGTGGTCCATCAGCGACATCAGCCGCACGTCGGGACGGTCGATCAGCTCCCTGGCCTCCTCGACCACGCTCGGCATCGGGATTTCGCAGCGCAGATGCAGGAAGTGATCGGCGCGGAGCAGGTCAGCATCGCGAGCGGTCGTGATTGCGGCGGCAAGCGTGCCGGCGCGGCCGTCGACTTCCTCGGCGCCATCCTCGCGCCAGACCCGGAGCGAGTCGAACACCGTCGTGATGCCTGATGTCGCGAGCTGGCCGTCATAGGAGACGACGGCGGCGACTGGATTCCAGAACACTTTTGGTCGCGGCACGTAATGCGCCTCGAGGTGATCGGTGTGGAGCTCGATCAAGCCGGGCATGATCAGATCGCCGCCGGCATCCTCTGCCCCCGCGGGCGCCCTGCCCTCGCCGATCTCGGCAATGCGTCCATCGGCGAGGGCAAGCCAGCCCAGCTCGATCACCCGTTCCGCCAGCACGATCCTGGCGTTGGCGATCACGATGTCCTTCTTGGCGTTCATGTCCATTTCCTTCAGGCCGCGGCGGCGAAGCTGGTGACGTCGACGATGCGGTCGGCAATCTGATGACGGATTTCGTCGTCATGGACAATGGCGACCATGGCGACGCCGTGGCGCTTCTTTTCGGCTACCAGCCCGACCACGACGGCGCGGTTGGCGGCGTCGAGCGACGCGGTCGGCTCGTCGAGCAGCAGGATCGGCAGATCCGAGATGAAGCCGCGCGCGATGTTGACGCGCTGCTGCTCGCCGCCGGAAAAGGTCGCGGGCGGAAGCTGCCAGAGCCGCTCGGGGATGTTGAGGCGATGCAACAGTTCGCCAGCACGGGCTTGCGCCTCCGCGCGCGCCAGGCCGTTGACGATCAGCGGCTCGGCGACCACGTCGAGGGTCGCGACGCGCGGCACCGCGCGCAAGAACTGGCTGACATAGCCAATGGTCGCGCGGCGGATGTTGAGAACCTGCCGCGGCTCGGCGGTGGCGAGATCGACCAGCGCGCCGCGATGGTGGATGCCGATCCGGCCGGAATCGCAACGATAATTGCCGAAGATCATCTTCAGGATCGACGATTTTCCGGCGCCTGATGGCCCCGACAGCACGACGCATTCGCCGGGATTGACGTGAAAGGTCACGCCGCGCACCACGGGCAGCTCGATGCCACCTTGCAGGTGCATCGTGAAGGTCTTGTTGGCGTCGGCGATGTCGATCATGGCGGTCATTGGAGAACTCTTCTTGCAAGGCTCATTACGTTGGAAGGCTCATGGCGGCAGGATCGAGGAGACGAGCAGCTGGGTATAGGGCTCGCGGGGGTCGTCGAGCACCTGATCGGTGAGGCCGGTCTCGATGACTCGGCCGCCCTTCATGACCATGACCCGATGCGACAGCAGGCGCGCGACCGCGAGATCATGGGTGACGATGATGACCGCGAGATGCAGCTCCGCGACCAGGCTGCGCACGAGGTCGAGCAGACGGGCTTGCACGGAAACATCGAGGCCGCCGGTCGGCTCGTCCATGAACACCAGCCGCGGCTCGGTGACGAGGTTGCGGGCGATCTGGAGCCGCTGGCGCATGCCGCCGGAATAGGTCCGCGGCGCATCGTCGATGCGCGCGATGTCGATCTCGACGCGAGTCAGCCAGTCCGACGCGGTATCGCGGATGCGGCCGTAGTGATTCCACCCCACCGCCATCAGCCGCTCGCCGACATTGGCGCCGGCCGAGACGGCCATGCGCAGCCCTCGCGCGGGATCCTGATGAACGAAGCCCCAATCGGTACGAAACAGGAAGCGCCGCTCGGCCTCGCCCAGCGTGGCGAGATCGCGGGTGACGCCATCGCGCATCCGGTAGGACACCTCACCGTCGCTGGCCGCGAGCTGACCCGACAGCAGCTGCAGCAGCGTCGATTTGCCCGAGCCGGATTCGCCGACGATCGCCAGCACCTCGCCGGGGTAGAGCGCAAAGGACACGTCGCGGCACGCCGCGATCCGGCCATAGGACTTGCTGAGGGATTTTGCGACCAGCAGCGGCTCGTCGTTCTCGAGCATGTCTTGATCAGCCATTCGATGCCTCCTGCGCCTTGTCCTTGTACGGCGCGGCGCTGAGGCTGCCGTGATGGCCGGCGGCCCGACGTCCCTCGCAATAATCGGTGTCGGAGCAGACGAACATGCGCCCGCCCTTGTCGTCGGTCACGATCTCGTCGAGGTAGGAATTCTCAGCGGCGCACAACGCGCACGGCGCGTTGAAGCGGTACGGCTCGAAGGGATGGTCCTCGAAGTCGAGCGACACAACTTGCGTATAGGGCGGGATCGCATAGATGCGCTTCTCGCGGCCGGCGCCGAACAGTTGCAGCGCCGGGCAATTGTCCATCTTGGGATTGTCGAATTTGGGCGTCGGCGACGGGTCCATCACGTAGCGCGCATTGACCTTCACCGGATAGGCGTAAGCCGTCGCGATGTGGCCGAAGCGGGCGATGTCCTCGTAGAGCTTCACATGCATCAGGCCGTATTCGGCGAGCGCGTGCATGCGCCGCGTCTCCGTCTCGCGCGGCTCGAGGAAGCGCAGCGGCTCCGGGATCGGCACCTGGTAGACCAGCACCTGATTTGCGTGTAGCGACGTCTCCGGAATGCGGTGGCGGGTCTGGATCACGGTCGCATCGATCGTCGCCGTCGTCGTGGCGACGCCGGCGGTCTTGGCAAAGAACTTCCTGATCGAGATCGCATTGGTGGTGTCGTCGGAGCCCTGGTCGATCACCTTCAGCACGTCCTCGGGCCCGAGGATCGCGGCGGTGACCTGCACGCCGCCGGTGCCCCAGCCATAGGGCATCGGCATTTCACGGCTGGCGAACGGCACCTGATAGCCGGGGATCGCGATCGCCTTGAGGATCGCGCGGCGGATCATCCGCTTGGTCTGTTCGTCGAGATAAGCGAAATTGTAGGCGGGCGCGTTCATTCCGCGGCCTCCTTCATGGCATCGGGCGCATTGGCCTCAGTGAATTCCTTCCGCAGCTTGCGCAACAGGCCGAGCTCAGACTGGAAGTCGACATAATGCGGTAGCTTCAGATGCTCGACGAAGCCGGTAGCCTGGACGTTGTCCGAATGCGACATCACGAATTCTTCGTCTTGCGCGGGGGCGAGTGCCTCTTCGCCGAGCTCGCGCGCACGCAACGCGCGGTCGACCAGCGCCATCGACATCGTCTTGCGCTCGCTCTGGCCGAAGGCGAGGCCGTAACCGCGGGTGAAGCACGGCGCCTCCGTCGCGGAGCCCTTGAACTGATTGACCATCTGACACTCGGTGAGCTCGATCGAGCCGAGCGGCACGGCGAAGCCGACGTCTTCCGCGGAGAATTCAACCTCGACCTCACCGAAGCGAATCTCGCCGGCGAAGGGATGGTTGCGGCCGTAGCCGCGCTGGGTGGAATAGCCCATCGCCAGCAGAAAACCTTCGTCGCCACGCGCGAGATTTTGCAGGCGCAGGTCACGATCGGCGGGAAAATTGAGCGGCTCGCGGGTGAGATCGCCGACGCTGGCGCCGTCCTCAGCCTGAGGCGAGGATTCGATCAGCCCGTCGCGGCCGAGGATGTCGGTCACCCGCGGGGTCGGCGCAGACGATGCTTCGGCCGTCGCCGGCGCTTCCGGCACAAAGCCCTCGGCGAGCGAGGGATCGAGCAGGCGGTGGGTATAGTCGAAGGTCGGGCCGAGGATCTGGCCGCCGGGAATGTCCTTGAAGGTCGAGGACACCCGCCGCCGTACCCGCATCGCGCCGGTCTCGACCGGCTCGCTGGCGCCGAAGCGGGGCAGCGTCGCGCGGAAGGCGCGGACCAGGAAGATCGCCTCGATCAGATCGCCGCGCGCCTGCTTGATGGCGAGCGCCGCGAGCTCGCGGTCATAGAGCGAGCCTTCGCTCATGACGCGGTCCACGGCGAGGCCAAGCTGCTCCGAGATCTGGTCGAGGGAAATTTCCGGCACCCTTTGGTCGCCACGCCGCGCACTGGCGAGCAGGCGATGGGCGTTCTCGATGGCGCGTTCGCCGCCTTTGACTGCGACATACATGCTTAGCTTCCCTTGCTCACGACACGCGTGGTGCGCGGAATCGCAACCACGGCATCATCGGCGACCAGCACCACATCGATGCCGCGCGGAAACAGCGCCTCGTTAATACGAAGTCGCTCGAACACGTCGAACGGCTTGATCGACGCCTGGAGCGTGGCGACGCCGTCGATGCCGGGCCCGCGCAGCTCGAAGCTGCGTCCCGAATCGAGACTCTCGACCTGCAGGATCAACGTGGTCGACCGATCCGGATATTCGCTGGTGCCGAGCGCGAAGCGCTCCAGCGAAGGCAGCGCCCCGCCGTCGCTGATCAGCGCGAAGCTGGCGATGGAAGAATCCTGCACCACCGGCGCACCAGTATGGAATTTCAGCCATTTCACGACGTCGGAAGTCTCATGCATGCGCGCATCGAGCCAGAGCGGCGTGTCGTGATCGAACAGCGTCAGCGCGATCGCGGCCGTCCCGCGCATCATCACACGAGGCGCTCCTGATGTCGGCACGATGCGCTGCACCGATCCCGGCCGCGCCATCGCGTCCATGACCGAGCGAAAGGTCGATTGCGCCGACAAGACCTTATCGGCGAACCCCGGGGGCAGTTCCGCAATCGTGGTCATGATCTCACCCCTCACCGCGCACCATGGTGTAGAAATCAACCTTCGTCGCGGCGGTCTGGGCCGCCACCTGCTTGCGCCTGACCATCAGCTGCTCACGCAACGGCGCGATAATGTCCCGCTCCACCGCGGCGCCGAAATCGCTGGACTGCACCAGGGCATCGCACAGCGCGATCAGCCGCGCCTTCTCGCCGTCGCGGCCGAGCGTGTAGCCGAAACCGACCTCGCCGCTCGCAAGCCGCACCGCGGCGCGCGACACCGTGGCTTCACCGAGGTTGAACGGCGCACCGTCACCGCCGACCCGGCCGCGCAGCATGACGAGGCCGTTTTCCGGCGCGCGCAGATCCTGATGCGCCGGCAAAACGAGAGCGTCGAGGCGAGCGGCGATCTCGCCCGCCTCCGCGTGCGCCAGCACGGCCATTGCGGCCTTGCGCTGGGCTTGCTGATTATTGTGCTGGGTCACCGCATCCACCGACTTCTCTGCAGAACTTGCCGAATCCAAGTTGTCTATGATACTAGACAACTTGATACGGGAGCGCCATGACTGTTTCGTGACAAAGGCGTGATTTCTGGAGTAGCTTCCCGGCCACATGAGCATGCAGGACACAGCCTCCTCCGGCGTCGCGTTGTGGCGTCTCGTTGCCGACGGCATCGAGCGCGGCATCGCCGACGGCCGCTTTGCGGCGGGCGACAAGCTGCCGGGCGAGGTGGAGATCGCCGAAACCTATCGCGTCAACCGCCACACCGTGCGACGCGCGCTGGCCGCGCTTGCCGAGCGCGGCATCGTGCGGGCAGAACGCGGCAGCGGAACCTATGTCGAGGCGCAGAAGCTCGCTTATCCACTGCGCTCGCGGACCCGTTTCTCCGAGATCGTCGGCGCGGACGGCCGCGAACCGCATGGCCGGCTGATCGAGGCGTCCGCTGACGTTGCGACCCGCGAACTCGCGCGGGAGCTTGGCCTCAAGACCGGCGCACCGCTGGTCCGGATCGAGGCGATGCGCCTCGCCGACCGCACGCCGATCTGTGTCTCCACGACGTGGCTGTCGGCGCAGCTATTCCCGGCTGCGGGCGACGTCTTTGCCGCGACCCGCTCGATGACGAAATTGCTCGAGCATTACGGCGTCCGGGACTATCGCCGCGGCGCGACCCGGATCACCGCCGGTATCGTCGACGCAACCGACGCCGCACGGCTCGATCTGGCGCTGGGACGGCCGATCCTGGTGGTCGACGCCACCGATCACGATCTCGACGGCAAGCCGCTGGTGACCAAGCATTCGCGCTTTGCCGCGGAGCGGGTGGAATTTCTGGTGGAGAACGGGTGAACTGGCTGCCCTCTGCCCCTCTCCCCTTGCGGGAGAGGTGGCTCGCCGCGCTAGCGGCGAGACGGGTGAGGGGTTGCCTCCGCGCACTGATCTGAATTGAGGATGCAGACCCCTCATCCGGCGCTTCGCGCCACCTTCTCCCACAAGGGGAGAAGGAAGAAGGTTACGCCACCGCCCGCCGCCCGATAATCGCAAAACGCAATTTGCCCGAAACGAAATCGATCGCAGCGACTGCGACCAGGATCATCAGGATCAGGAACGACACCTTCTGCCATTCCAGCACGCGGATCTGCTCGGCGAGCTGGAGGCCGATGCCGCCGGCGCCGACGATGCCGATGATGGTGGCCGAGCGCGTGTTCGACTCGATGAAATAGAGCACCTGCCCCGCAATCACGGGCAAAACCTGCGGCAGCAGGCCGAAGCGAATCTCGTGCAGCGCGCTGCCGCCGGAGGCGCGGATGCCCTCGACCTGCTTCTGGTCGGCGCCCTCGATCGCCTCCGAGAACAGTTTTCCGAAGGCGCCGAAATCCGACACGGCGATGGCGAGCACGCCGGGAAACGGGCCGAGCCCGACCACGTTGATCCACACCAGCGCCCAGATCAACGTGTCGACGCCGCGAATCAAATCCAGGAAACGTCGGACCGGAAAGCGCAGCAGCTTTGATGGCACGACATTACGCGCCGCAAGAAGACTGACCGGCAGTGCGAACAGCGCGGCGAGCGTTGTGCCGAGCAGCGCGATCGACAGCGTCTCGCCCAGCGCCTTCAGATAGACCGGCAGCGACGAGCCGGGATCCGGCGGGATCATCATCAGGCTGATCCAGCCGAGCTGGTTGAGGCCCGCGACGAACCGCGACGGCGAGAAGTCGAGATCGACGAGGCCGTAAATCAGGATCGCGAGCGCCGCGACGCTCATCGCCGGCATGGCGAGCCGCGCCGAGGCCGGCCGGTCGAACACGTCAGGATAGCGCGCGCGAAGCGCCGCAGTGTCGGTCTCCTGCGGTCCCGTCACGTCCGCGCCTCCTTGCCGAACAGACGGCCGCGCAGCCATCCGGTGCTGATGTCGATGATGAAGACCGTGACGATGATGGTGAGCAGGATGGCGCTGACGTCGGAGTAATAGAACTTGCGGATGGCGACGACGAGCTCCTGGCCGATGCCGCCGGCACCGACGAAGCCCATCACGGAGGCCTCGCGGACGTTGATCTCGAACCGCAGCAGCGCGTAGCTGGCATAGCCTGCCGTGACCTGCGGCAGGATGGCGAAGCGCATGCAGGAGAGCCAGCTTGCGCCGGTCGAGCGGACGCCTTCGACCGGCTTCATGTCGGCATTCTCGACGATCTCCGAGAACAGCTTGCCGAGCGCGCCGGTGGAGTGGATCGCGATCGCAAGCACGCCGGCCATCGGACCGAGCCCGAAGGCGATCACGAAGATCAGCGCAAACACGATGCCAGGCACCGTGCGCGCGAATTCGAGCAGGCGCCGCACCATGAAACGCAGCCAGGGCGCGGGCGAGGTGTTTTCAGCGGCGAAGAAGTTCAGGCAGAACGCAAGAGTCGCGCCGATCAGCGTGCCGACATAGGAGATCAGCAGGGTCTCGCCCAGCATCCTCAGCCATTTGCGCCAGCCCCAGAGCCACTCGCCGACATCGGTCCAGACCCGCTGGCCGGTGTCGAGTGTGAGGATGCGGTCGAAATAGCTGATGAAGTTGCCAAAGTGGGCGAACAGCGTGCGCAGATTCACTTCAGCGCCGATCGCGGCCAGACACAGTGCTGCGGCGAAGATCACGGCTCCAGACAGGATTCGGAGCCGCTTGCGCGCCACCGCCTGGCGATAGCCGGCGTTGAGCACGGCGAGCTGCTGCTCGGGGAGAATCGAAACCGCGACGGTCATCTGATCAGGAAAGGTGGTCGATCAAAGAGAAAGAGCCGGGTCCATCGACCCGGCTCCAGTGGCATCGTCCCGAAACTCAGGACGCCTTCTTCTTACGCAGCGCATCGACGAACTTGATCAGCTCGATCGTGCCATCCCAATCCTTGCTGGTCGCGGGATGAAAACCTTTCTTCTGGCCGTCCTGTAGGCGGTCGAAGGCAGCCTTGTCCTTGGCCGGCGCGTCGAAGAACGCCTTCGCGATGGCGGCCTTGGCCTCTTCCGGCAGGTCGGAATTGTAGGCATACGGACCGTTGATGATCGGCGCCGACTTGTGGATGATGCGGAAATCGTCCTTTTTCATCGCCGAGCCGTCGGCATTCTTCAGCATGCCCTTGGTCAACATCTGCGCCAATGTCGAATCGTCGTCGCTGGTCCACTGGTTGGCGGCGACGTCGACGGTGCCCTGCGCCAGTGCCAGGATCGCGTTCTCATGGCTGCCGGTGAAGACGACCTTGCTGAAATAGGTGTCGGCGTCCGCGATGCCCATCTTGTCGAGCTCGAAGCGCGGCACGTTGTTGCCGGAGGTCGAGTTCGGATCGACCAGGCCGAGGTTCTTGCCCTTGAGCTGATCGATGCTCTTGTAGGGGCTGCTCGCCTTGACGAAGAACACCGAGTAATAACCGGTGGAGCCGTCGGAGTTGATGTCGTTGGCGAAGGCGTCGGTCTTGACGCCGGTCAGGCGGGCGCGAGCGAACGAAGCCGAGCCATAGCTCGCGATGTGGATGTTGCCGGCACGCTGGCCTTCGATCACGGCAGCGTAGTCGTTGGCGATGCGCAGCGTGACTTTCACGCCCAATTCCCTGGAGAGATAGCTCATGAACGGCGCCCAGCGCTCGGTCACGCCCGAGGCGTTTTCCGCCGGAATGACCGCGAAGGTCAGCTCGGGATATTTGGCTTTCCAGTCTTCGGCGGAGGCCGAAGTCGTCAACGCGAGCGCGGCGGCGCCGGCGAGAATCAATCTGCGAGTAATCATGATAGCCTCTTCATTGGTTGAGGTCGGTTGACGCAAAATTGGTAAGTCCTGATGCGGCGCAGCTCAGGCGGCGGCCGCCGTTCCAAGCGCCGGAATGCCCTGTCGCACCGGTGCAGGCGTGCCGCCCATGACTTCGGCGGCTTCGAGATCGTAGAGCTCGCGCGCAACGTGCTCGGTCAACTCGGCCGGCGCGCCGTCGAACACCACGCGACCCTGCGCCATGCCGATCAGGCGGTCGCAATAGCTGCGCGCCAGGTCGAGCGAATGCAGATTGCAGAGCACGGTGATGCCGAAATGCTTGTTGATGCGCAAAAGCGCATCCATCACGATCTTGGTGTTGCGCGGATCGAGCGAGGCGATCGGCTCGTCGGCAAGGATGATGTCGGGCTGCTGCACCAGCGCGCGGGCGATCGCGACACGCTGCTGCTGGCCGCCGGAGAGCTGGTCGGCGCGCTGGGCTGCGAGTGGGGCGATGTCGAACTGCTCGAGCGCGGACATCGCCAGCGCCTTGTCCTGCTCGGGCCAGCTCTGCGACAGCGAGCGCCAGGCCGGCATCGTCGCGAGCCGTCCCATAAGAACGTTGGTGAGAGCATCGAGCCGGCCGACCAGATTGAACTGCTGAAAGATCATCGCCGAGCGCGCCCGCCACTGCCGCAGCTCCTTGCCGCGTAGCGCGGTGACGTCGAGACCGTCGAACAGGATGCGACCCTGCGAAGGGGTCGCGAGACGGTTGATGGTCCGCAGCAGGGTCGACTTGCCGGCGCCGGACCGTCCGATCACGCCGACGAAGCCGCCGGGAGAGACTTGAAACGAGGCGTCGTCCACCGCGGCTTTCACGCCGAAGCGACACGTCAGACCTTCAACCACCAGCATGCAGGGCTCCAGAGTAGCTGGGACCCACCGCTAACGCCGGCGCTTGACACTTGTGTGACACGGACGTTGCGATGCGGCGATCCTACACACCTCATCCCCTGTTCATCCCCTGTCATCGCGCCGTCATGACATTGTCATCAAGCCGCTCGAAGAGAAACACTCGCCCTCTCGTTCGGATACAACATGGCCGCCAAAGCTCTTTCGCTCCAGCCGACTGTCGATTCCTCGGCGAAGCTGCACGACACCAGGCTTGGGGCCTACACAGAGGTCGGCGCCCGCACGATGCTGCACGAAGTGACGATGGGCGATTACTCCTATGTCGTGAACGACGCCCAGATCACCTACACCACCATCGGAAAATTCTGCTCGATCGCGGCGATGACGCGGATCAATCCGGGCAATCACCCGATGCACCGCGCCACGCAGGCGCATTTCACCTATCGTTCGAGCGCCTATTTCGAAGGCGAGAGCGACGACACCGAGTTCTTCGACTGGCGGCGCCAGCATCACGTCCATATCGGCCATGACGTCTGGATCGGCCATGGCGCGATCGTGCTGCCGGGCCGCAACGTCGGCACCGGCGCGGTGATCGCGGCCGGCGCCATCGTCACCAAGGACGTGCCGGCCTACACCATCGTTGCCGGCAATCCGGCGCGCATCGTTCGCCGGCGGTTCTCGGAAGAGGTTGCGGGGCGGCTTGCGAGGCTCGCTTGGTGGGACTGGGATCACGACAAGTTGCGTGAAGCCCTGCCCAATTTCCGCAAGCTCGGGATTGAGGATTTCCTCACGGCATACGAAGCAGGGGCACCCTCTTCTGCCAGCAAACGAAGCGCGGTCGCGTGACAGACATATTCCTCGAGGGCGGGCGGGCCCTGATCGGCTCCGAGTTCGCCGAAACGTCGCTTCTCGTGTCCGGAACGGACATCGCAGAGATCAATGCCTCGCGCAGCCGGGCGCGGCTGGCGATCAAGGCGCGCGATCTGCTGGTCCTGCCGGGCATCGTCGATCTGCATGGCGATGCCTTCGAGCGACAGATGATGCCGCGCGCCGGGGTCGATTTCCCGATCGACGTCGCGCTCGCCGACAGCGACCGCCAGGCGATCAGCAACGGCATCACCACGGTTTTTCACGCCACGACCTGTTCGTGGGAGCCGGGCCTGCGCAGCGCCGGCAATGCGCGCAGCCTGATGGAGGCGATCGAACGGCAGCGCCCGCAATTCGCCGCCGACACCCGCTTTCACCTGCGCCACGAGACCTACAATCTCGACGCCGAAACCGAGATCAGCCAATGGCTCACTGAGGGCCGCGTCGACCTGTTCGCCTTCAACGACCACATGGACGGCACGGTTGGGGACATGGCCAAGCCGCGCAAGCGCAATCGCATGGTGGAGCGCACCGGCCTGTCGAGCGAGGAATTCGACCGGCTGGTCGGACACATAATGTCCCGCGCCGCGGATGTGCCGGCTTCCGTGTCACGGCTGGCCGCGACGGCCCGCGCCGCCGACGTGCGGATGCTCTCGCACGATGATGCGACGCCGGCGATGCGCGAAGGCTTTCGCGCCATGGGCGTGGCGATTGCGGAGTTTCCGATCAACGAGGAGACAGCGCGGGCGGCAGCAAGCCACGGTGACGCCATCGTCTACGGCGCGCCGAACGTCGTGCGCGGAGGCAGCCACACGGGCTGGACCAGGGCATCCGACATGATCGCCAAAGGGCTCTGCTCGGTTCTGGCCTCGGACTACTACTATCCCGCGCAGCTGCTCGCTGCGTTCCGGCTCGCCGCCGATGGCGTGCTGCCGCTGACCGAGGCCTGGAATCTGGTCTCCGCCGCGCCCGCGCGCGCGACCGGTCTTGCAGATCGCGGCGTGCTCGCGGAAGGCCGGCGCGCGGACATTCTGCTGGTCGACGACAGCATGCCGCTGCGGCCGCGGCTGATCGCCGTGATATCAGGCGGCAAGCTCGTGCATCTCACCGAGGCGACGCGGTTGCTTGGCATGCCAGCTACCCCGCGCCAAGCTGTCGCCGCGGCATAAACCCGCTATGCTCGGACGATGACGAGTTTCCCCCGCTACGCGATCTATTTTGCCGCAGGCAGCGACAGCGCGCTCACCCGCTTCGGCGCGGAGTTGCTCGGCTACGATGCCTATACCGGCAACGAGCTGCCGTTTCCCGCCGACGCATCGCGTCTCGCGCCGGACTGGCGTGATGTTACCGCCGATCCCCGCAAATACGGCTTTCACGCCACGCTGAAGGCGCCGATGGCGCTGGCGTCCGACAGGCGCGAGGTCGAGCTTGTTGCGGCCTGCGCGACATTCGCCGGCAGGGCACGCGCAATTCCGGTGATCCGCCCGGTCGTCGATTCCATCAGCGGCTTCATCGCCGTCATTCCCGGGGAGCCGGTCGGCGAACTCCAGCAGCTCGCCGCCGATTGCGCGCGCGACTTCGACTCCTTCCGCGCGCCGCTGAGCGCGGAAGACCGTGCGCGGCGCAAGCCGGAGAAGCTGAGCGAACGGCAGCGCCACTATCTCGACCGCTGGGGCTATCCTTACGTGATGGAGGAATTCCGTTTCCACATGACGTTGACGGGCCGGCTCGACGTGGAGCGGCGCGGGCCGATTCTGGAAATGCTGCAGGGAAGGTTTGCTGCGCTCGGCCTCAAGACGCTTGCGATCGATCGCGTCGCGCTGTTCAAACAGGACCACGCCAAGGCTCGCTTCCGCATCATCGGCGAGTGGGCTTTGACCCAGTAAGCGTCAGTGCCAGCTCGCGAGATTGAAGCCGAAGGCCACAACGCCAACCAGAATGAGGCTGGTGGCCCAGATTACATCCAGATTGAACCAGCTTCGCGAGACGAACCTCAATCCCAGATGGCGGTAGACCAGCCACGCCAGACATCCGCCGGCGCTGACCATGGCAGCGACGTGCACCAAAGACACCAGAACCGCCATCCCGAGACTCGCCTTCATCAGCGCGCCGGCGGCCTCATGGCCGGCATCGAGTTCGAAGGCCTGGCAGAGCCCGAGATAGATCGGCACGAGCATCAAGGCGGCGCCGTGAGCAATGGCAACGGCAAATGACCAGAGCGCCAATTGCGTCGGCGGAATTCGTGCCAGCGCGCGCGGATGGCGCCGCTCGACCAGCCGATAGACGCCGAAGCCGATGACGAAAAGGCTCGCGCCGAGCTGGATCGAACGCTGCCACTCGGCCAGCACGAGCAGGAACGCGAATGGCAGCAGCACGAGAAGCGTTGCCAGGAGATGTCCGGCGGCCAGAGCCCACAACGCACGAAAGAGCGCGCGCGGGCTCTTGTCCATGAGCCCGGCCGAAACGGCGAGCGGCCAGCCCATTCCCGGATTGACCCCGTGATAGAGACCGCTCGCAACAAGAGCGAGCCACAGCCAGCCGAGGCTCGCGTGTGCCCAATCTAGGCCGACGGGTAGCAAAAGGAGTCCGTCGAACAATCGCCGCCCTCCAGCCTGATCTGGTGCGCACGATATCCGTCGGGGAAGCTCACGAAGTAGTTCTTGTCGAGCTCGAGGCCACCATTGCGACCGACATTGGCCATGACTTCCAAACCCGGAACGCCATCGGGATAGAACTGGTCATCCCAGGTGGAATAGAGCGAATTGGTCCAGTACACCCGCCTGCCGTCCCGGCTGATCTCGACCATCTGCGGACCGGCCGCAAATGCCTTGCCGTTCGGATGGGGGGTGCGGCGCGCGATGCCGCCGATGTGAACCGAGCCCGCAAGCTTCGGCTTTCGCGGATCACTCACGTCGTACTGGCGCATTTCACCCGTGCCCCAGCACGAGACATAGAGAAAACGATCATCCATCGACAGGTCGATGTCGGTCACCAGCGGCGGCACGGCGCCAAAGCCCTGAAGCAGCGGCGGGAGCTTCTCCTTTGGCGCAGGCTCGGGCGGGATCGTCGCCGTCTTCTCCGCATGGAATTTTCCGCCTTCGCGCCACCAGGTCCAGATCGAGGCTTCGAGATTCGTGGTGTCGACCACAACGCCTACAAAGCCGTATTCGCGAACCGGATCGTGCGCCGGCCGTACCTCCAGCGCCATCTGATGATTGGCGCCGAGGTCGATGGTCTGCACGTTGCGACGGGCGCGGAGATCCCAGAAGTGGAGACGATGGCCATATTTGTTCGCCAGCAGATCTTCCGGGACGATCCCGTTCTCGAACTGCGGCGGCAATGCCCATTCGCTCGTCACCATGTAGTCGCGCGGCAGGTTCCACCAGAAATCATAGTGCAGCGTCTGCGGACCGCGGTCGATCTCCCATCGTCCAAGGACCTCGAACGTCTCGCAATCCATGATGAAGACGCCTGGAGGCCCGTTGGTGCCGTCCTTGCCGCCGCCGCCGAGCGTGCTCACATAGACGCCGTCCGGCCCGCAATGGATGGTGTGCGGCCGCGAATAGCCGGTCTTTTTGAAGACTTCCTCGGGCTCGATGATCTTGTGGATTTTGGCTTTGGTCGGATCGGGCTTGGTATCGATGATGTAAATCCGCGACGAGCGCAGCCCGGGGATGATGAGATAGCGCCGCTCGATGAAGGCATGCCCAGTGAGCGGCGACAAGGCGGAGGAGCAGGCATTCCAACCGAAGTGATGAAACTCATCGCCCTTGTTGGGCATCGTCACGGTGTGGACGATCTGGCTGTAGGTCGGCGATCCCGGCTTGGCGTCGATCACCGCGAGAGCATCCGGTTTCGAGAAATCCGGACTGAGCAGCAACGTGTAGGCAAAGTTCTCCGCAGGAGCTTCCATCGCAAGCTTGGGCGATGCGTGAAAGGTGGGATCCGGCCTCATCGTCATGGCACTGCCTCCCTGTTTCGTTGGTTCGCACCAACCTGGTTCGGAATAGCGGCATAATGAAGAGCTGTTGCGCGATGTCTTGAGTTGCTCCGCGGGCCAGGTTGGCGAGCGTACAATATGTCATCGCCGGGCTGCGGGAAACCGCCCGAACCGCGTTAATTCGACGCCTTCAGCCAGATGGAAGCTGGCGGGATCAGGCCAGGGTGCGCACCTCACACTCAGCGTCGTCCCGGCCTTCGCCGGGACGACAGCGTTGCGCTACTTCCCCCACCTCAACGCCAGCGCATCGCGCTCCTTGGCCAACTCCAGCAGCCCGGCCCGCGTCGCCGGGTGCAACGGCTGGAGCGGATGCCGCACCGTGTCCGACTTGATCACGCCGCCGGCCTGCATCATCGCCTTGCAGGCGATCAGGCCGCATTGGCGGTTTTCGTAGTTGATCAGCGGCAGCCAGCGTTCGTAGGCGGCTTTGGCCTCTTCACGCTTGCCGGCGAAATAAGGATCGACGATCTGGCGGATGCCGTCGGGATAGCCGCCGCCGGTCATCGCGCCGGTGGCGCCGGCATCGAGATCGGCGAGCAGCGTGATCGCTTCCTCGCCGTCCCAGGGACCCTCGATATCGCTGCCGCCGGCGTCGATCAGGCTGCGCAGCTTTGCAGCCGCGCCCGGCACCTCGATCTTGAAATAGCGGATGTTGGCGAAATCGCGCGCCAGCCGCGCGAGCAGCTCAACCGACAGGGGGGTGCCGGCGACAGGCGCATCCTGGATCATGATCGGAATCTTGATCGCGCCCGACAGCACCTTGAAGAATTCGACGACGCCTTTTTCGGGCACGCGGAAGGTGGCGCCGTGATAGGGCGGCATCACCATGACCATGGCGGCACCGGCCGCCTCGGCCTGCCGGCTGCGCGCGGCGCAGACGGCCGAGCTGAAATGCGTGGTGGTGACGATCACGGGAACGCGGCCCGCGACATGCTCCAGCACCGCATGCATCACGGTCTCGCGCTCGGCATCCGTGAGCACGAACTGCTCGGAGAAATTGGCGAGAATGCACAGACCGTTCGAGCCTGCGTCAATCATGAAATCGATGCAGCGACGCTGTCCCTCAAGGTCGAGTTCGCCGCGCTCGTCGAAGATGGTGGGTGCGACCGGGAACACGCCGCGATAGGGGCGCTGGGCCTTGTGGTGGGGCGTGACCGGCATCGAACTCTCCATCCCTGATATCTCTTACATCTGCCGCGACGCTCGCACAGCGCCACAGATGTACCCGCCGCGCGCATCGGCGGCAATGCCGATCGCGCGACGTAAGGACGGAAGATTGTCGAAGCTATGCGGTCCTCACCGCGCCCAAAAAGCCCTCGACCGCGACGCGGAGACGATCGGCGTCGGCGGACATTTTCGTCACGGACACCGACAGGACCGAACCGGCATTGCCCGTCTCCTGGTTCAGCCTGGCGACGCTGCCGATGGTGTCGGTGACCTCGCGGGTTCCCTGCGCGGCCTGCTGGAAGTTGCGGGAGATCTCGGTGGTGGCCGCACGCTGCTGTTCGACCGCTGCCGCGATCGCCGTCATCTTTTCGTCGATGCCGCTGATCGCGCCGCCGATCGCGCGGATGGCCGCGACCGCCTGGCCCGTCGCGCCCTGGATCTCCGCGACCTGGCGGGAGATTTCTTCCGTCGCCGTCGCCGTCTGCGAAGCGAGGCTCTTGACCTCGCCGGCGACCACGGCGAAGCCGCGGCCGGCCTCGCCCGCGCGCGCGGCTTCGATGGTGGCGTTCAACGCCAGGAGATTGGTCTGCCCTGCGATGGCGTTGATCATCTTCACGACCTCGCCTATGCGGCCAGCGGTCTGATCGAGGATTTCGACCGTCGCATTGGTCTGCGCTGCCTGCGACACGGCTTCGCGGGCCTCGCGGGCGCTGGCCTGCACCTGCGCGGAGATCTCGCCGACGGACGCCGAGAGTTCTTCGGTCGCCGCTGCGATGGTCTCGAGATTGTTGGTGGCCTGCTCGGCGGAGGAGGAGACCGCCGCGGTCTGGCTGCTCGATTCCGAAACCAGTGAGCGGACGTCCGTCGCGGTGGCATCGAGCTCCTTGGTCGACGCCGCAACGCTGTGAATGACGGCTTGCACGGTGTCGTCGAAACTGCGGCAGGCCGCATCGACGGTGCCGGAGCGGGCGAGCTGGAGCGCCTGCTGCGATTCGCGCTCCTGGCCCAGGCGTTCCGCGGTCGCCGCGCTCTCGCGCAGGCTTTCGAGTGCGGCCGCCATGGTGCCGAACTCGTCGGGATACCTGGATTGCGGGACGGGCGTCGCGTAGTCGCGGGCGCTGATCTTGGCGATCGCGTCCAGGATGGCGCGCACCGGGCGCATCAGGCGATTGCGCACCACGTACACGCCGGTCAGGGTCACGGCGAGCGCGAGCAGGAACGCGAGCGACTGCACGACGAGATTGGTGAGCGCCTTGGCCTGCACCGTTTCCGCCCGGACGATTGACTGGTCGAGCGCCTTGTTGGCCACCGCGACGATGGACGCAAAGGGTGACTGACACAGCGTATTCCATTCAGCGGCGGGCATCGCGGGCTTACCGCTGCCGTCGAAATTCTTGGTGAGGTCGCCGATCTGCTTGAGCGCACCGTCGGTCTTGGCCTTCGCGTCCGTCGCGGCCGTCACCAGCTCCGCCGCCACGTCGGGCGAGGCCAGCAACTCGGCCATGCCTGCCCAGCCGGAGGCGATCGTGCCATCCCATTGCGCCACTGACCGCTTCTGGGCGTCGTCGAGCGGCTTGCTGCTGTTGACGTTGGAGCGAAGCGACGAACAATGGATCCCATAACGGTCGCGCACCTGCCAGGCGAAGCGCCGGACCTGGATCATGCGGGCGATGAAGGGGTCGTCCATCCAGGCGCGGTTCGACACCGCGGTGGAAGCGAGGTTGGCCGTTTCGATCACCTTGGTGACGCCATCATACCAGGAGTTGGTGCGCTCGATCTTGCGCTCCGCGCGCGGGCGCTTGGCTTCGTCGTAGAACAGCTGGAACTGCGGTGCGGCGGCGCTCCAGCCCTGCTTCAATGTGCCGGCGAGTTCGTCGCGGCGGGCGAAGTCGACGGTGGCGAGCGCGGCGCCGATGGCGTCATAGCCGCCCTGCTCCGCCTTCTCCGCCGCCTCGAGTTTTGCTCGCGGATCATCCTCGCCGAGGATCGCGCTCTGGGCATCGCCGCGATTGTTGCGCAGCGCCAGCACGCCATGGAAGATCGCCTTGTCGGCCGCGGCAAGCCGCGCGGTCTCGAGGCTGTCGCTATAGCGGCCGAACGCCCCAACCATCTGGATCGCCGTGGAGGCCAGCGCACCCGCAGCCAGCAGGGCCATCAAGGTCAGAAGGAGCGAACTTACCGATTTCTTAAACATTGCCATGGTGTCGGGGGCCTGGGTCGGGTCGGGGGCCTATTCTTTCGAGCGCCACCTTGCCCGCGACATGCCAATGTTCCATTAAGGTTTTAATCGAATGGGCGTGAGTTTCCGGCCCGACGGGCCTCAGCGCAGTCCCGGATATCACGCAACCTTGGTGAAATCCGGCGGGCGGCGTTCCGCGAACGCCGTGAAGGCCTCGCGCGCCTCAGCGGTGCGCAGGCGCAGCCCGAACTGCTCGCCTTCGGCATTCATCTGCGCGACCAGCGTCTCGCCGTTGCGCATCAGCTTCTTGGTGGCGGTGAGTGCGCCGGCCGGCTGACGGGCAAGACGCTGCGCCAGCGCGAGCGCCTCGGCATCGAGCTTGTCGAGCGGCACGACGCGGTTGGCGAGCCCCCATTCCAGCGCGGATTTGGCCGGCACCGTCTCGCCCAGCGCGAACATCTCGTAGGCCCGCGCATAGCCGATGCGCGCCGGCATCAGCAGGCTGGAAGCTGCTTCCGGCACCAGTGCGAGGCTGACGAAGGGCGTCGACAATTGCGCGTTGGCGGCAAGCACGACGAGGTCGCAATGCAGCAGCATCGTGGTGCCGACGCCGACGGCGCGGCCCTGCACCGCGGCCACCAAGGGCCGGGAGCAGCGCGCCAGCGACTGGATGAAGCGCACGACGTTGCGGCTTCCTTCCGACTTGCCCGCCGCGACCGCCGCGAACTCGCCGACATCGTTGCCGGCGGTAAACATGTCGCCTTCGCCGCGGATCAGGATCACGCGGACCGACGGATCGTGCTCGGCTGATTCGATGGCATCGGCGAGCTTGCCGTACATCGCATCCGTCAGCGCATTCTTCTTGTCGGGGCGTGCCAGCGTGAGCGTGAGAATTCCGCCGTCGTTCCGGATCCGGACGTGCTCGGTCATGGGTCTCTCCTCTATTCCTATGGATCTCTAGAAAGCTCTGTTGAAAGCTGTCTTGGAAACTTGTCCTGAATGCTGGTCAGCCAGCGCGCGACGATATCGATCTCCGCACTGGTGAATCCGTCCGTCAACGCCGCGTTGACCTGTGCCGCGCTGGCCTTCGCCTGCGCCAGTGCCGTCCGCCCCTTCGGCGTCAGCCAGACGCGCCAGGCGCGACCATCCTCGTGATCCGCGCGCCGCTCGACCAGTTTAGCCGCCGCCGTACGGTCGACCAGCCCCGAGATGCCGGCCGGCCCCATGTCGAGCGCCGCGCCCACCTCACCCATCAGGACGCCGTTCTGCTTGCCGAGGATGAACAGCAGCCCCGCTTGCGCCGGCGTGACCTCGCTCGAAGGCTGCGCCGCCATCCAGCGCTGCACGCGCCGCTGCGCCACGCTCAACAGGTAGATCAACCGATGGTGTCTCGCGCCCGCGTCTTTATTTCGCATGCGAAATAGATAATTGAGGCGGATCAGATTGTCAAAGGACGGCAGCTGGACATGTGCCGCGGCAGTCGTCGAGGAACAGGGCCGCCCCGGCGCACCAGGACCTCACCCACCAATCGCAATTAGCCGCCGCCGTCACGCTTGACGGCCGCTTCCTTTTATGTTCTCTATTCGTTCTATTCAATCATAGATTGTCCCGGAGACCTTTCGTGATGAACAGTATGCGTGGCGAGAACCAGCCGACCCAGCTCGTAATTCATAATGACGATGATACGCCGGACCAATTCGTGATGGATCTGCTTCGGCAGGTTTTCGGCAAATCAGACCGTGAAGCGACCGCGCTGATCACCCAGATCGAGCAGAAGGAAAAAGCGGTTTGCGGACCTTACCCGCAATCGGTTGCCGAAGCCCTTTTCAAATCTGCGCAACAATCCATCGAATTGGCCGGCCACCAACTGCAGGTCACGCTAGAGGCGGTCAAGACTCCTTGCGAACTCTGTGGCAAGCCTGAGGGACAGACCGACGTTCGTATCGGCGACCGAACGGTCTGGCTGTGCAGCGACTGCATGCGTGCGGCGGATGAACCCTCGAACGAACAAGAGGAAGATTTCGACTTTGCTTGCGACGTTCTCGATTGGCACCTTGCCAGCACCGCGCGCAGCAAACTCGTGACCACGATCCGCCAGTTTCCTGGCCACATGCGGGTCGATCTCCAGGCCGCCGTCGACCGGCTCTTCGGCAAGGCCATCCGGCTGGTGGGACTGAACGAGGAGCAGCGCTACGAAACGCTGTCGATTCCACGACTGCTCAAGGAGGGCCGCTATGCGATCGCGATTGCCCCGCTGCAATATTCCGACGTCGACGTAGGCGAGAAGAGCCCGGTCAAGTGTCTGGATAACGGGCTGTGGCTGTGTGAGCAGGATCATCTCCGCTATGCGGTTTTGCTCTGCGCACACCGCGAATACAGTCGCGAGCCCGGAATTCGGATCGAAATCCTGGTACCCTCAGGTTCCGCAGGCGCGGCTCTCGTCCAGCAATGCTTCAGTGAATTGGAAGAAGCCGTACAGGCTGCGCGGACCTATCGCGGCAAGATCCTGTCGCTCGATGCCGATTCCGACTATCGCGGTCGCTCGCGCGGCATCACGGTGCATCGCTTGCCGCAGGTCACGCGCGACGAGGTGATCCTGCCGGAGCAGACCCTGCGGCTGCTCGATCGCAACGTTCTGACCTTCGTCAACACCCGAGACCAATTGCGCCGGCTGGGCCAATCGACACGCAAAGGCATCTTGCTGTACGGGCCGCCGGGCACCGGCAAGACCCACACGATCCGTTATCTGGCAACGCATTTGCCCGGGCATACGACGCTGATCATCACGGCCGAGCAGATCGGTTTGCTCGGCGCCCATATGAGCCTGGCACGGCTGCTCCAGCCGTCGATGGTGGTGATCGAGGATGTCGATCTCATCGCCCGTGACCGCGATGACATGGGGCCGTGTGAGGAATCCATGCTGAACAAGCTGCTCAACGAGATGGACGGGCTGAAGGAAGATGCCGACATCCTGTTCGTCCTGACCACCAATCGGCCGGAGGACCTCGAGGGAGCTCTCGCGGGTCGTCCCGGCCGCATCGATCAAGCCATCGAAGTGCCGCTGCCCGACGAGACCGGCCGCGGCAAGCTGGTCCGGCTCTACGGCAAGGGACTGCCGCTCGATGGGGCGGTGATCGCAGAGGCTGCCCGGCGCAGCGCGGGCACAAGTTGCGCCTTCATCAAGGAATTGATGCGACGACTGGCGCAAGGAAGCATCGCGCGGGACGGCGGCAACACCGTGATCTCCGCCGATATCGACGAGGCGCTTGACGACATGCTGTTCTCCGGCGGCCGGCTTAACGCGCAGCTGCTCGGCGGCGCGCAGGCAATGGCCACCGGGTGACGCTCCGAAGTGGCGCGCCTGCTACGGCGCGCAGGTGAAGCTCGACGCCTCCGTCACTGGGCCGCTCTTGTAGTGCGGCCACGTTGGCCAGCGGCACAGCGGCTGCGCGCGAAGCGTCGCAAACGACGGCGCCTCGACCTTCTGCTCGGTAACTTCCAGATCGCCGGGCGCCCTGCCCTTTTCGACCCAGTCGACCAGCACGCTCAGCATGTCGACATTGGCCGGCGCGCCGGAGCCGACATGGTCGACCCCTGGCGCGGTGTAGAGCCGCGCGAACTCGGCCGTCTCGGCTTTGCCGACCTTGCGTTCGACGTTCTCGAAATAGCGGATGCCGGCATAGGGGCTTTGCGCGTAGTCCGCCATATGTTCGAGCATGATCAGCCGGCCGCCGCGAGCGCGGAAGCGGCTGAGGTCGGGGTCGGTGGAATCCATCAGGCTGGAGACCTCGAGCAGCCGCGCCTTGTGCGCTTCGGGCTTATACGTCGTCACGTCGAGCTTGGGATCGCGCGCGAACACGTATTGGATGCCGCCGGCGCCGTAGATCCAGGCGATGCCATTATTGGGCGCGGGCGGCTGCGCGGGAGGCGCCGTGCCAAGCCACCACGCGACCCAGCCGCCGGTCGGGCCGACCGCCGGCGTGTCCTCGCCCGACACGCCCCAGCCCGGATAATCGTCGAGGCCATTGGCGAGCGCGAACGGGAATTTGTAGGTCGCATGCAAGGTCTCGATCGCCTTGATCTGTGCGTCGGTGAGGCACTGATCGCCCGTCTTGCCGCTCGCGCAACGCAGCGTCTCCGCCTTGAAGGCCGCCTTGCAGGAAACGGGATCTTGCACCAGCGCGTCATCGGAGCCGTCGGCCTTGTCGCAAGCGGCCCGCACGGCATCGCCGACTAGCTTCACCTGCGCCGGATTGATCCAGCCATCACCCATGGTCACGAGCCCCGAACGCGTGCCGGCATGCTGCAGGCCGACCCAGTTGATGACGGGCACGCGAGCAAAGATGCCGTCGAAATCAACAGGGTAGCGCTGCGCCATGGTGAGGCCTTCGCGGCCGCCTTCGGACGACCCCATGAAGTACATTTTCTCCGGCGCCTTGCCGTAAGCGCGCTGCATCAGCGCGACGGCGGCATCGCGCACCTTCTTGTAGGCGCGATGGGCGAAATTCTCGAAGGCTTCGTCGTTGAGCGCGAACAGCTGCGGCGGCTCGCCCGGCTTGGACTCGTGACCGGAATCGGTGCCGTAGGTGACGAAGCCGCGCGCGAGCGGCGACGGCTTGTCGAAGGGATAGGCCGGCGGCAGCGCCAGGCCCGTGATCAGCACGCCATTGAATCCGCCGCCGCCATATTGCAGCGAACGGCCGTTCCATTCGACGGGCAAATTGACCTGAAACTTGATCGGCGGCGCCTTGGGATCGGTGGGATCGATGTGGCCGAGCACCTTGCAGAAGCCGGGATTGGCGGGCGTGACGCGCCCCGACGGCGTCGGGCCGCGTTCGGCGACGGCCAGTTGCGAGGGCGCCAGCAACGTCGCCGAATCGATCACGGCGTCGGCGCCGCCGACGAGGCCGTTGCAGACAGTGTCCGCATCCTCAGTCAGCGTCACCGCTGAAGCGGAATTCGCGCCCAGCGCGCCCGCTGCGCCCACCAGCAATGCGCACAGCTTCACATGGATTTGCGCCATCGTTTCCCCCTGAGTTTCTGTTCGTTCTGCCAGCAGGCCGCATTCAAGGCGCCCTGCGGCCGCTCGTCAATGCAGTGCTAGTGCTCAAACACCAGCCGCGCGCCGACGGTGCCCTCGAGGCTGCGGATCTGCTGCAGCAGCGCGCCTGAATCCTGGCCGCCGAGGTCGGCATCGAGCACGACGTAACCGAGGTCGCCGGAGGTCTCCAGATATTGCGCGGCGATATTGATGTCGCGCTGGAGGAAGACCTCGTTGAGCCGGCGCAGCATGCCGGGCACGTTGCGATGGACGTGGCTGAAGCGCGCGCCGGAGGGACGCAGATGCAGCTGCACTTCCGGAAAATTCACCGCGCCCGTGGTCGATCCGGTGATGAAAAAGTCGACCAGCTTGCGCGCCACCTCGCCGCCGATGCGCTCCTGCGCCTCCTCGGTCGAGCCGCCGATATGCGGCGTGAGGATGACATTGCCGAGGCCCTGCACCGGGCTGTTGAAGCGGTCCGAATTCGAGGACGGCTCGACCGGAAACACGTCGATGGCGGCACCCGCGAGATGGCCGTCGCGCAGAGCCCCCGCCAACGCATCGAGATCGACGACGGTGCCGCGGCTGTTGTTGATCAGGAGCGAGCCGGGCTTCATCGCCCGCAGCTCCTTCTCGCCGATCATCCCTGATGTCTCCGGCGTCTCCGGCACGTGCAGGCTGACGACGTCGCTCTGCGCGAGCAGCTCCTCCAGCTTCTCGACTGGCTCGGTGTTGCCGTGGCGGAGCTTGTCGGTGCGGTCGAAATAGATCACGCGCATGCCGATCGCCTCGGCCAGGGTCGAGAGCTGCGAGCCGATATTGCCGTAGCCGATGATGCCGAGGGTGCGGCCGCGCACCTCGCGGCTGCCGGTCGCCGACTTGTCCCAGCCGCCCTCATGGGCCGACACCGAGCGCGGGAAAATGCGCCGCAGCAGCATCACGATCTCGCCGATCACGAGCTCGGCGACGCTGCGCGTGTTGGAGAACGGCGCGTTGAACACCGGAATGCCGCGCTTGCGCGCCGCCAGCAGATCGACCTGGTTGGTGCCGACGCTGAAGCAGCCGACGGCGAGAAGCTGGTCGGCGGCCTCCAGCACCTCATCGGTGATCTGGGTGCGCGAGCGGATGCCCAGCAATGACACGCCCTTGAGCGCCCGCCGCAAATCCTCGCCGTCCAGCGCCTTGGTCAGGCGCTCGACATTGGTGAAACCCGCCGTTCTGAACAGGTCCACGGCGCTGTCATTGACGCCTTCGAGCAGCAGCGCCTTCGCGCTCCGCTCAGGGCTTCGGCCTGGGACTGACATGAAATCTCCGTGGGTCACAGCTTCGCCGCAGCTCATAGACCGCGGGGGATGCGCAGCACAATAGGGTTCGGATACGGGGAGAAGATGGCGGAGCGGTCGTCAGATCACGTAAAACCCGTGCGTCCCGTCCAGACGCAATTGTTCGACCAGGCCATATTCCCAGTCGAGATAGGCCTGCATCGCGCGTTCGTCGACGCCGGTGCCTTCATAGGGGCGGCGGTAGCGGTGAGCGGGGTCCGGCTTGAGGAAGACGTGCGGCGGCCCGATTTCGAGCGCGCCGTCGTAGCCGCCTTCCTGTACATAGACCTCCCAGCCCATCTGCGCGAGCCAGGACGCCGTCATGTCGGCGCGGACGCCCTTGTCGTCGGTCAGCGCGATGCGCGCGCCGCGTACCGGTGCGGCCATGTCGGTTTCCTGGACGAGCTGGCCGCCGGGATAATGGCGAAAGCCCGGGAGATGGCCGGCTGCATATTCCTCGGCGTCACGCACGTCGAAGCGATAGAGCGTGCGATCGGTCTGCGCGACAAGCGCAGCCATCTCGCTCGCACCGATGTGGCGCACGCCGGCGCGATAGGCGACATCGCGCGCATTGGCCGGACCGCCCTCGAACGGCCCGATCGCGCCACGCCTGTTAGCACCGTGGTCGAGCGTATGCCGCGCCAGCGTCCAGCCGATAGTGCCGTTGCGCAGCGCCCGGACCTTGTTCGGCACGCCGGCATTGATCAGCGATTGGGTGCCGATGATCGAGCGGGTGCGGCCGGCGCAATTGACGATGATGGTGGTGTCGGCATCGGGTGCCGCCTGTCCTGCCCGCAGCACCAGCTCCGCGCCGGGCACGCTGACCGAGCCCGGAATGTTCATGGTAGCATATTCGTCGAAGCGGCGGACGTCGAGGATGGCAATGTTGGCCTTGTCCGCGATGAGTTTTGCCACCTCGTCGGCACTGAACGAGGGCGTGTGCCTACGCGACTCGACCAGCTCGCCAAAGGCTTTGGAGTAGGAGTTGACGTCCTCGAACATTTGATGGCCCGCGTCGCGCCAGGCCTTCAGTCCGCCATCGAGCGCGCGGACGTTGGTATAGCCGAGCGCGGCCAGCCGCTCGGCACCCGCGGTGACGAGCCCTTCGCCGTCATCATAGAGCACGATCGGCACATTCTTGCGCGGCAGCCTGACGTCCGCTTCGATCGCAATCCGATCGGCAGCCATGTTGGCGGCGAACAGCGGATGTCCCGTCGCGAAACCAGCCTCGTGCCTGAGATCAAGCAACGCGATCTCCTCGCGGAGCAGCAGTGCACGGCGGATGTCGGCGGGAGTGACGGTGGTGATCTTCATGGCGTAAACCCTGACGAGGATTGGCCATGGGCTTTTGAACGATTGCAGAAGTGTTGGCTAGCCTTTGCGGCAGCCCGTTCATTCGCCGGGAACAAGCCGCCCGAGCCGTGGCTGCGCCAGCCGCCTCAGCTTTCGACGCGACAAATAAAGCAAAACGCCGGTGACCGCGAACAGCGGCATCAGCACAGCCGCGAGCATGAACGCGAGCTTGCCGGGCCAGCCCAGAAATGCGCCGCGGTGGATATCGAGCACGTTCGCGATGGTCTTCTCGCCGAGGGTCTTATCGGAATAACGCTCCGCAGACACGAATTGGCCTGTGATGGCATCGACGCGGAATTCGTCACGGGTGGTGTCGAGGGTCGAGTCTTTCCCCCAGGAGCGGATCCGTATCACCGTGCCCGGACCGGCGGGCAGCGTCAGCAACGCCTTGGAGAAACGGCCGCCCTCTTCGTGCAGGAAGGCGGCCCACGCGCGATCAAGCCGATCGGCTGTGCCGTCTCGCTGACACCGGCAGCACGCGACGCCTTTGTGGGCATCTTGGGCTGCATCTTCGCCGCGGCGATCTGCGGGCGCGACAGCAACCAGACGACGCCATCCTTGTACCAGTCGAACGAGTACCAGAGCCCGGTGAACGTCATCACCAGATAGACCGGCAGGACCCAGGTGCCGATCACCGCATGCAGCGACCGATGCAGACCGCGGCCACTGAGCCCGAGATTCGGCTTCAGCCACATCTTCACGCTGCCTGCACGACGCGGCCAGCGCAGCACGAGGCCCGAGATCAGCATCACGATCAGGCCGAGCGCGGCCACGCCCGTGATCTGGCGCCCCCAGCCCTTGGCGTCGCCGGGAATCAACAGCCAGCGATGCAGCTTGCGCACGGTCGCGAAAAACTCTTCGCCGTCCGGTGTGCCCAACACGCGCGCGTCATAGGGATCGACATAGAGCGAGGACGGCCGCGCGCCTCGTTCGTCGCGGGCGAAGCGCACATGCACCGCGGCGGACGGATCACTCGCCAGCGTCACGGCGGAGATTTTGCCGACGTCCTGCGCCGCAGTCAGGCGCGCAACCAGTTCGTCCGGCATCAGCGCCGGTGCCTGGCGCGGCGCGACCTGCATGATGCCGGCGTTGAGATGATCGACGATCTCGTCCTCAAAACTCATGATCGCACCGGTCAGTGCGATCACGGCGAGCAGCAGCGCCAGCACGAGGCCCGCGATGGAATGGACATGAAGCAGAGCGGCCTTGATCGCGCGCCAGGACTCACGCATCGGCGCGAGCCCTCCTGCTCGGCGCGATCATCCGAAGGGCGTCCCTGCGCGACATGCCCATCGCTAAAACTTCACCGTCGCCGACAGCGAGACCCGCCGCGCGTCGCCGAGGGCGACGTTCAGATTATTGACGGCGGAGGGATAGTAGACAGTGTCGAACAGGTTCTTGACGTTGAGCTGGTAGATCACCGGCGTGTTCTGGTATTTCATCTCATAGGTCGCGAAAATATCGGCGACCACATAAGGGGGCAGGAAGAAGGAGTTGATCGAATCGCCGGGACGATCACCGACATAACGCGCGCCGCCGCCGAGGCGGAGCTGACCCGGCAGGGCTGTGCCGAAGTCATAGACCAGATAGAGCGAGGCCGTGTTCAGCGCGACGTTCTGCAGCTTCCTGCCGAGCAGCGTGACATCCTCGGATGCCGTCACGCGGGCATCGGTGTAGCCGTAACTGCCGATCAAGGCCCAGCTGTCGGTGAGCCTGCCGGTGACATCCAGCTCGACGCCGCGCGAATGAGCACGGCCCACGGTGTGGAGTTCCACGACGCCTGCGCTGTTCGTCTTGGTCGTCTGCACGTTCTTCTTGTCGAGATCGTAGAGCGCCAGCGTTCCGGAGATGCGCTTGTTCAAATCGAACTTGACGCCGGTCTCGTATGACACGCCTTCTTCCGGCGCGACGTTGGAGCCGATCGTGACGCCGATCGGCGCAATGGTCGAATTCGGCTTCAACGATTCAGTATAGCTCGCATAGAGCGATATCTGGTCGGTGAGCTTGAAAATGGCGCCGCCGAGCGGAAGCATCTTGTCCTGGGACACATTGGTGTTGGTGACAAACGGCTTCCCGCGCCCGGCGATCTGGTCGTAGTCCATGTAGCGCACGCCGCCGACCAAGGCGAACCGCTCTGTCAGATGCAACGTGTCCTGGACGAATATCGACCACTGGCCAAGCTTGTCGGTCTGCGCACTGTCTGGATTGGACACCGTCGTTCCCGGCCCGATCAGGCCGTAAACGGGATTGTAGACATTGAAGGCGGGCGTTGTCTGCCGGATCAGATTGTCCCGGTAGATGGTGCGATACTGGCCGTCGCCACCGAACACCACGTCATTGCGCATCTCGCCGAGCCAGAAGCCGCCAGAAACGTAGGACGTTCCGTAGCTTGCGTTGCTGAGCGAACCCTGCGTGCCGTCGTTGCTGCGGGTCTCGGCGCCTGTCGTGAAGTTGATGCCGGTGATACGAAGCTGGTTGGCGCTGAAGGTCTCGGTGTTGTAGCTGTAGCCGGCGGAGAGCTTCCAATCCTGATTGAAACGGTGCTCGACAGACGCCTGGATCAGGTCCGACGTGCCCCACGTGTTATTGAAGGGCTCGTCGAGCCGGCGCGTCTTGGGCACCGCCAGCGGCGCCTTCGTCACCGGATTGAACGCCGTGCCGCGATCGAACGGATAGATGAACTCGCGATGCTCGTAGTTGAGCTGCACCGTGGTGTCCTGGCCGTACCAGGCCAGTGACGGCGCAACCAGCATCTCGCGATGGCGGCCGAAATTCCGCCAGTAATCCTCGCTGACGCCGTAGCCGATGAAGCGATAGGCCAGGCCTTGATCACCGATCGGACCGGTGATGTCGAGCAAGCCGTCGGCGCCGGTCTTGGAAGCACTGAAGGCCGAACCAAGCAGCGTAACCGAGCCGTGCTGGTACAGCTCCGGCCGCTTGCTGATCGTGTTGACGATGCCGCCGGGATCCATGATGCCGTAGAGCAGCGAGGCCGGCCCCTTCAGCACCTCGACGCTTTCGACTGCGGGATTGAAGCTGCGCCCCTGCACCAGCGGCATGCCGTTGCGCATGATCGAGCCGTCGCGGTTGTCGCCGAAGCCGCGGCGGATGACCGCGTCCTGGCTGCCGGCGAGCGTGTTGGTCTGGGTGATGCCGCTGACGTTGATCAGCGCGTCGTCGATGTTTCGCGGGAGCTGGTCCTTCAGCACCTGCTCGGGCACCACGTTGACAGCCTGCGACGTATCGAGCGGCGAAGCGCCGCTGCGCAGCGTGGTCGCGCTCGGCATCGCGCGGTAGCCGAGCTTGGCGGCCTGTTGCGCGGCGGCTTCCGCGGCCGCGCGCTCCGAGAGCGTCGGCGCTGCGGGTGCGGGATTGCGATTGCGCTGGCGCGCGGCGGTCTGAGCGCGGCGTGGGGACTGGTCCGATGCACGCGCCGCTTTCGGCCGCGGTGCCGGCGCCTCGACCGTCACCGGCGGCAGAGCCGATTGCGCTTGGGCGGCCGTCGCGCTGAAGGAAGGTGCGCCGAGCAGAACGGCTGCTCCAATGAGGAGGACTGCGCAGCTCGTGCCGGCAGGAGTTCGACCGCCGCTGACGCGCTGGCCATCCAGATGAGCACGCACTTTCGATTCACTTCCAAGTCAGACGCAGAAGCTGGCGCGTCTAACAGCCGTTGTTCGTGAAGAGAACCGCAAGCGGCCTTGAATCGCTCTAGTGTTGAATGGTTCTAGGCTTTGATCGCGCTGTTCGGCAATCCTCGATGGATTGCGCAGCGACCGCGACACGCAGCGCGCGAATTCGCGGCAACGTGTCGCGGCTTCGCGCGATCTCACGCGATCGCGGGAGCCATCAGCTCGTCGAGCTTGCGCTTGAGCGCGGTGCCGTCGGACAAGGCCCGGAGCGGCGGCCGCACGCGTAGCCAGCTCGCGTCGCCCGTCTGTGCCGCGAGGATGGCTTTCAGCGTCGTGAGGAAGGATGGTGATTTCACCACGATGTCCACGGCAGCCTGCATCCGTGCTTCGACATCCTTGCCGTCGATCATTGCCTTGACCAGCTCCGGCGCGATGTTGGCCATGCCGCAGATGGTGCCGGCACCGCCGGCGGCGATCGCGCGGGTGATGTCAACCTCGTTGCCGACGGTGATGGCGAGCTCGGGGGCGGCGGCGCGGAAGGCCTGGAATTGCTTGAAGTCGCCGCTGGAGTCTTTCAGGCCCGCAACGACCTTGCCGTAGCGCTTGCGCAAATTCGCGGCGACGCCGGTCGGGATCGCGACACCCGAGATCTGCGGGATATGGTAGAGATAGGCACGCAGGCGATCGTCGGCGACGCCGTCGAGGATCGCCGCAAAGGCATCCTCGATGCCTTCAGCGCTGACGCTTCGGTCAAAGTAAGGCGGCAGATACAGCACGTGGCGCAGGCCGAGACCGAGCACGGCACGCGTCAATGCGATGCTGTCGCCGATCGCGGGGAAGCCGCCGCCGATTCCAATTCGGTCCGGCGCAACGCCGGCCTTGAGCACGGCTTCGATGGTCGCGACGCGTTCGACGACATTGAACGAGGTGCCCTCGCCGGTGGTGCCGAACAGCACGACACCGTCGATGCCCTTACCGAAGAGTTGCTTGGCGTGGGCGGCGAGCTTGGCGGAGTCCACGCTGCCGTCCGTCGCCAGCGGCGTCGCCGAAGCCACCCAGAACCCGCGAATTGCCTCCGTCATCGCACCATCCGTTGCTGTGGCTTCGCACCACGTCTGATCTCGGACGATCAAACCCAGAGCTTGGCAAGCCTTGTTTTTGCTTTACTTTGCGGCTTGTACCTTACATACAACAAAGGCGCAAATCCTTTCCGCCGTCATGGCGCGCATAACACGCAGCCAGATTCCGAGGAGGTCTCGCATGGACATGGTGACCCCGGTCGAGCGGCCCACCCAGTTGCTCGGCGCCTTGCGCGACAGCCTCGGCGCGGCCGCCGTGCTCGTTGGCCCGGACGTGCCCGCGCGCAATTGCAACGACTGGAGCGCGAGCCTGCCGCAAACGCCGCTCGCGGTGATCCGCCCGGTCGATGCGCAAGGCGTGGCCGACGCGATTCTGACCTGCCGGCAGGCGCATCTGCCGTTCGTGCCGCAGGGCGGATTGACTGGGCTGTGCCGCGGCGCATCGCCTGAAGCAGGCTGGGTCGCGATCTCGCTCGAGCGCATGAGCGGGATCGAGGAGATCGATCACGCCTCGATGACGATGACGGTGAAAGCAGGCACGCCGCTTCAGACGATCCAGATGGCAGCCGACGAAGCCGGCTTCTTCTTTCCGCTCGATCTCGGCTCGCGCGGCTCCTGCGCCATCGGCGGCAACCTCTCGACCAATGCCGGCGGCAATCGCGTGATCCGCTATGGCATGACGCGCGAACTGGTGCTCGGGCTCGAAGTCGTGCTGCCCGACGGCACCATCATCACTAGCCTCAACAAGCTGATGAAGAACAATGCCGGCTACGATCTGAAGCATCTGTTCATCGGCTCGGAAGGCACGCTCGGCATCATCACCCGCGTGGTGCTGCGGCTGTTTCCAAAGCCGCGCTCGACCATGGCCGCGCTCTGCGCGCTCGAGGACTATGCCGCGGTGATCGCGCTGCTCGGCGCCGCGCGAAGCGGGCTCGGCCCGCTGCTGTCGGCGTTCGAGGTGATGTGGCCGGATTACTGGGACGTGATCACGAATCGCGCCGGCGTCAAGCCGCCGGTCGCCGCAGGCCACGGCCTCTACGTGCTGGTGGAAGCGCAGGGCGCCGACGAGAGCCTCGACGCGCCGCGCTTCCAAAGCTGGCTCGAAGAGCTGATGGAGCGCGGGCTGCTCGCCGACGCCGCCGTGGCGCAATCGCTGGCGCAGACGCGAAGCTTCTGGCGCGTGCGCGACATCTGCGCCGAGTTCGGCCAGGTGTTGGGTCCGCACATCTCCTACGACATCGGCCTCGCCGTGGCGCGGATGGACGAGTTCGTCACGCGCTGCAAGGCGGCGCTGGCTGATGGCGTCGAGGGATGCGAAAGCGTCTATTACGGCCATATCGGCGACGGCAATCTGCATCTCGTCTCCTGGGTCACCGGCCTTGCCGTCGAGCAGCAGCCGAAGGAAGAGATGGACGCGATCATTTACGGTCTCGTGCGCGAGATGGGCGGCAGCGTCTCGGCCGAGCACGGCATCGGCACGTTGAAGAAGAAGTGGCTGGGTCATGCCCGCAGCGAGGCCGAGATCGCGCTGATGCGAACGCTGAAGGCCGCGCTCGATCCCGATCATCTGCTCAACCCCGGCAAGGTGATCTGAGAGAGCCAATGCGATCGCTGAAGCTCGATGCGCCGAAATCGCTGTCGCAGCGGGTGATGCAGCGGCTGCGCCAGGCCATCATCGACGGCGAGTTCGCGCTCGGCGCCGCCATCTCCGAGGAGATGGTGGCAAACTCCTTCGGCGTCAGCCGCACCCCGGTGCGCGAGGCGATGGGTCAGCTGCAGGCGCAGGGCCTCGTCGTGATCCGGCCGCAGGTCGGCAGTTTTGTCTTTACGCCAAGCGCGGAAGACATCACCGCGCTCTGCACGTTCAGGATCGCGCTGGAGCCCAAGGCCGCTGAGCTCGCCTTCCACCATGATCGCGCCGGTGCGATCGCGACGATGAGCGAGGCGATCGCGGCGATGGAGCCGGCGATTGCAGCCAGGGACAACATCGCCTATGGCCGCGCCGATGCCGCTTTCCATGAGGCGCTGTTCGCCCATTGCGGCAACCGCTATCTCGCCGAATCCTATCAGCTCGCATCTAGCCGCGTCGCGGCACTCCGCACCAATTTGACTTCGCCGATCGACGTGCGCACGCGCACGTCTTTCGACGAGCATCGCAAGCTGCTCGATCTGTTCGCCCGCGGCGAGTTTGCCGCCTTCGCGACGCTGATGACCACGCACGTCACCAATTCTGGCGTGGTCTACGCCAAAGCGCTGCAGGTCGATTGAGCGCTGCTACCGCGCATTTTTCGTGCCGGGCCTGTCCAGAAAATCCAGCGCGGTGTTGATCTGTTCGAGCTGGTGTTCGATTTTGTCGCGGTCCTCGGCCGTGGGCGCCTTCTCGAGCTGCTCAACCAGCTTCTGCTTTCGGAGCAGCAAGTTCTCTATGACTGTACTCACGGCTCCCCCATCCGCCAGGGGCGAACATCGAGGCAATATTACACCCCGGAGGCGAGCGCGCGCCAGCCGGGCCCAGCGCAACCCTGCATCAGAATGTTCGCGAGGGCAGTTGGTTCCTGCGCGTGACCCGAGAAGGTGCAGACAGCTGATGGCGGCGCTCGCGAACGGTTAACGCGGTCGCACGCCCGGGCTGCCGGTCGCGGAACCGGATCTTTCACCTGCCCGTCGGTTGTATTCGGAGGCCCGGAGTCCTATGCGTATGCGCCATGGACATCCAGATCATCGCCGCCGAAAAACCCCTGATGGCGCAGGCACGCCCGCACAAGCCGGCGCCGTTCCTGCCGATGAGTCGCGCCGAGATGGATGCGCTCGGCTGGGACGCTTGCGACATCGTGCTGGTGACGGGCGATGCCTATGTCGACCATCCCAGCTTCGGCATGGCCATCATCGGCCGGCTGCTGGAGGCGCAGGGCTTTCGGGTCGGCATCATCTCGCAGCCGGACTGGCATTCGGCCGAGCCGTTCAAGGCGTTGGGCAAGCCAAAAGTCTTCTTCGGCGTCACCGGCGGCAACATGGACTCCATGGTGAACCGCTACACCGCGGATCGTCGCCTGCGCCATGACGATGCCTATACCGCGGGCGGCGAAGGTGGCAAGCGGCCGGACCGCTGCACCGTCGTCTACGCGCAGCGTTGCCGCGAGGCGTTCAAGGGCGTCCCGGTCGTGCTCGGCGGCATCGAGGCCTCGCTGCGCCGGATCGCGCATTACGATTACTGGTCCGACAAGGTGCGCCGCTCGGTGCTGGCCGACGCCAAGGCGGACCTGCTGCTCTACGGCAATGCCGAGCGCGCCGTCGTCGAAGTGGCCAATCGTCTCGCCGCCGGCGAGGCGCCGCGCGAGCTCGACGACATCAGGGGCGTCGCGCTGTTCCGCCGCGTGCCCGACGATTACACCGAGCTGCACGCCGACGATATCGACTCCGCCGATGAGGGCGCTTCGCGCACGAAAGGCTTGACCGTGATCCGGCTGCCCGCTTTGGAGCAGGTCGAGCAGGACAAGGAAGCCTATGCGCGCGCGTCCCGCGTGCTGCACCGGGAGAGCAATCCCGGCAATGCGCGGCCGCTGGTGCAGCGCCACGGCGATCGCGATCTCTGGCTCAACCCGCCGCCGATTCCGCTGACCAGCGAGGAGATGGACGCCGTCTACGATCTTCCTTACGCGCGCGCCCCGCATCCGTCCTACGGTGACGCGAAGATCCCGGCGTGGGACATGATCAAGTTCTCGGTGACGATCATGCGCGGCTGTTTTGGCGGCTGCACCTTCTGCTCGATCACCGAGCACGAGGGCCGCATCATCCAGAACCGGTCCGAGGGCTCGATCCTGCGCGAGATCGAGAAGATCCGCGACAAGACGCCGGGCTTCACCGGCGTGATCTCGGACATCGGCGGTCCCACCGCCAACATGTACCGGATGGCGTGCAAGGACCCGAAGGTCGAGGCCGCGTGCCGGCGGCCGTCCTGCGTCTTCCCCGAGATCTGCCCGAATCTCAACACCTCGCATGACGATCTGATCCGGCTCTATCGCAAGGTGCGCGAGACCAAGGGCATCAAGAAGGTGATGGTGGCCTCCGGCGTGCGCTACGACCTCGCGGTCGAGAGCCCCGAATACATCAAGGAGCTCGTCACCCATCACGTCGGCGGCTATCTGAAGATCGCGCCGGAGCATACCGAGCGCGGACCGCTCGACAAAATGATGAAGCCCGGCATCGGCGCCTACAACCAGTTCAAGCGGATGTTCGATGCCGCGGCCGAACAGGCCGGCAAGAAATACTACCTGATCCCGTATTTCATCGCGGCGCATCCGGGCACGACCGACGAGGACATGATGAACCTCGCGCTGTGGCTGAAGAAGAACCGCTACCGCGCCGATCAGGTGCAGACCTTCCTGCCCTCGCCGATGGCGACCGCAACGGCGATGTACCACACCGGCGTCAACCCGCTGCGCGGCGTGCGGCGCGGCGGCAGCGACAAGGTCGAGGCGATCAAGGGCCTGCGCCAGCGCCGCTTGCACAAGGCGTTCCTGCGCTACCACGACCCCGACAATTGGCCGGTACTGCGTGAAGCCCTGAAAGAGATGGGCCGCGCCGATCTGATCGGTTCGCGCCCCGACCAGCTGGTCCCCGCGCACCAGCCGCCCGGCACCGGCAAGGCCGCCGGCACGCGGCGGCCGGTTCGTCCAGACGGCAAGACGCAGCGGTTCACGACCAAGAATTTGCGGGTGATGAAGTAGCGGGCGAGCCGGATCAGGTCCGGTTCAGCTTCGCATTGTCGCCCTCAAAACAAAAACCTCGAAAACAACCCCATGCACAGTAGCCGGCATGAGCGGGATCAATGACTTAGGCGATTGCCGAATCCGTTGAATCCGCGGGGTGAGATAACGGAAAAACCGAAATTATGTTTTGACGAAATATTGACTCGTCGGGCAAAACAGGCGCAAGATGCCATTGTCGCGGCACGCGTGGCAGGGCGAGCCCCAACCGCTACTCCGTATCGATATCCTCGAGCTTCACACCGCGTCCCGCGCGGAGGCTCGAAGCAACCGTCCTCCGACTTGAATCCATTCAACACAGCAGGCGTCGATGCGCGCCCGGATGCGCTGGGGAGCGTAGTCGTAAACCCGATAGCTCGCGGGGTAGCCGGTGTCCGCTCTGTCCGCGAAACCGGACATAGCCAGTCCCGCCTTGTGAGTCAGCTAGGGGCCAACGGCGGTCATGACAGTGCTCTCTTAAAGGGGGGCGATCGCAGAGTACGGTGACTTCGCGTCGCTCCGCTCGGGATCCCTGGTCCCTCCGAAGCACAGGAGGAAATTGGACAGTAATCGCGGCGGCCTGGTAGTAGCGGTGATAGTCTCCGGCAGACCTCGGTGGAGAGCGCGGTCGAGCCGCATGCGCTACTCTCGTTTGTTCTCGCCAAGTGCATCCCCCAGACGCTCGAGTTCTAACGTGAAGCAGAACAGCGCGAACAGCGTAATCACCATCAACACCCCACGTCGGGCCATCAAGACCACGTCGGTATCGGGGCCGAGTTCGGGAAGGTGGCGAAACAGCACGATCGAGAACACAGCGCTGCCGAAGATGAAGTTCAGCCGGCCTAGGAACAGGAAGAGGTGGCTCAGGGACAGCCGTCCGCCTTTGAACGGGATCGCCACCTTCAAGAGGCGGTACCAGTAAGCCGCCTGCATAAGCATGAGAACAGCAAGGGTCAGATTGTCGTCATAGGGCGTATTGGCCGGCTGCTGACCAGGCGCGAGCACCAGCTCCCGGAAGGCCGGCAGGCCCTTCCATACGATGAAATCCGATCCGAACAATTGGACCGCCATCAAGAGCAGGTAGGTGAGCACACCGCGCCCCGCGGAAGAATGGGAAATCGGCTCTGCCAGGGGCTCAGGGATTTCCTCAGCTATGGAATCGGATGGTGTTTCTCCGCGCTTGATCAAGGGCGCCTTCCAACTGATTGGGTTTCGATTTCGGCCAATGCCTTCCGAATGAGCAATGCGAGTCCACTCCACCGTATCATCGCAGCGCGGCTCCCTGGCGCCTCGAGACGCCGCCCGTACCCTGCTGCTCGCCGACAAGGCGTGCCTGGATCATACTCATGACGGTCGTCACGTCGTCGAACGCTCGCGAATGAGCGCGTCCATGCAGGCGGGTCAAATCGAATAGCTCGACGCCCTCCCGCCGAAATTCAGCGGCATACGGCTCTTGGTCCGGATCGATGCCGCCGAGGCGGATTGCGCCTCCATGGAGAGACTTCGATAGCTTCAATGGGGCATCGTCCCGCGACACGAACAATGCGAAGCCTGGCCGTACCGCTCCCATGTCGTGCAATTGCGTACGGAAACTGTCGGCGTCTACGTCGGGCGCAACGAACAGCACGTTCTTGATCTTGGCCCCAATGCGGCCAGCTATCGCTCGCGCGCGCAAGGTTTCGAACGTGAGATAGCACCCCATCGAGTGACACAGGACGGTCACTTCCTTGACGTTCGGAGTAGCGGCGATCGCATCGAGCACTTGCGAAAATGCATCTCGAGACTGCGCCGCGCTCTCCGCATCCTCCTTGTAGGCTTCCAGGCTGACGGACCCCCGCGACGGCCAGGAGAACAGGACGGGAGCCCCCGGCGCTCCGGAATCATGAACGATCTGGGCGAACCGGTACACGGCTTCATCGAACCTGTTGTTGAAGCCATGGACGAATACAAGGACTCTTCCACGTGCTCGCGGCTTCTTTGCGGCCGCCGCCAGCGCAGCGCCAAATGCCGGTTTTTCGGCCGCTTCGGCCGAGACCGTCACGAAGTTTAGTCGTGGATCCCCGGGCGAGGAAGTCGGCCACTGAACCTGACCGACAGTGCGCGATGCGTCCGGCGGGATGGAAACGGCGATGGAGGCGTAGTTCACCTGGTCCGCCCGTTCGCTGTCGAACATCGCTGCATTTCCGGCAGCCGTTCGGTTGCGCGTCGTTGCCACCAGCAGCGGGACGACCGACACGCCTTCCGCTTCGACCTGTCCGACGGGTAGCAGCGTGTCCAGAGGCACGCGGCTGCAGGCGCAGCAGCACAGCGCCAAGACGATGAGGCCGAGGGTTGACCGGCAGATCTTCCCGGTTTCGCCATGGCTGAGGGGCGCGCGCCACAAGGGAGTCAGGCTCCTTTAGCCGAGCGGAACAGCAGAAAGTATCCTGCCGGCACGAAGAAGAGTGTCAGGACGGATGCGACGGCTAGTCCCGACATCATGAGCACCGCCATGGGCTGCCACAACGCGCCGCCGGCCAGTGCCATCGGTGCGAGCCCGAGCACCGTGGTGGCGGACGTCAGGAGGATCGGACGAAGCCGTTTTTCCGACGCAGCGACGAGGGCTTTCCGCAGCGGGAGCGTCTCGCGCTCGATGTCGATCTGATCGATCAGCACGATGGCGTTGTTGATGATGATCCCCGACAGGCTGATGATGCCCAGCGTGCCGAAGAACGAGAGCGGTTGTCCCGTCGCCAACAGCCCGAACGGAATGCCAATCAGGATCAGCGGTATGCTGACGAAGGTCAGGAGCGTACGACGGAAGGAGTTGAATTGCAGGATGATCGCCAGCACCATCACGGCGAGCGCGACGGGAAAGCCGGCGGCCAGCTTCTGGTTCGTCTCGGCGCTTTTCTGGATCTCGCCCCCCACGGTCACGTGATAGCCGCCGGTCATGTCCATCTCGTCGAGCCGGGGCTGGATCGATTCCAGTAGCTGCCCGGCCGTCAGGGAGGTGCTGCGGGCCGTGACCGTGATCGTCCGTTCCTGGTTCTTGCGGCGGATCCGCGCGAAGTCGAACCCGGGCTTCAGCCTGGCGACCTGCGCCAGCGAGATAAGCCCGCCGTTCTTCGCGAAGGTGGCGCTGGTGAGGCCTTCCAGGCTCTGCGAGGTGTAGGCGCCGGCGCGCAGTACGATGGGGATGGCGTTGTCGCCTTCGCGGTATATCGAGACCGCGGTGCCGCTGAAGTAGGTGTTCAGCAGTCGGGTCACTTCCTCCGAGGTCACCCCGAGCTGGCGGGCACGGTCCTGGTCGATCTCGACGACCACCTTGACGATCTTGTTGCCCCAATCGTCGTCGTTCTCGCGCACGTCCGGAGCCGCCTGCAGCAGGGATCGGACCCGTTCGCTGAAGCCAAGCAGCCGGTCCCCATCGGACCCCGAGATCTCGAGCTCCACGACGCCGGATTCCACCGCGCCCATGGCCAGCCGCTTGATTTTGAAGCTTGCCTCCGGATGGTTGGCGTAGAGATACTTCCAGGCGCGATCGGCCGCACGCACCGCGCCTTGATAGTCCGTGGTATTGACCAGGAAGAAAGCGGACGCCGGGTCCGGAGGGACGGGGGTCAAGGTGAGGTAGAACCTCGGGCCGCCATCTCCGACGTACAGGATCTGGCTGGAGATTTCAGGGTTGGCCGTTTTGTCGCCCAGCCATCGCTCGATCTCGCGCGCGCGAGCTTCGGTCTGCGAGATGTCGGTCCCGTCAGGCATGTTCATGTAGACCAGAAACTGGCTCCGTTCGCTGAGCGGAAACATCTCCTTTGGAATGCGTGGGAATTGTGTAAGCGCGATCACGACCAGCGCGACGCAACCGGCGAGGACGATGGGCGAGAAGCGCAAGGCCCGGCCGAGCGCGGTGGCATAGAGCCGCTGCAGCCGTGAGGGCGCGGCATCCTCCGTTCCGGAGCCGGCTCGCCGGCCGATGAGCCACACGGTCAAAGCGGGAAGGATGTACAGCGCCGTGATCCAGGATCCCCCAAGCGTGAGCGCCACCACGGCCGCGAGCGAGAACGCATACTCGCCGGACGCTCCGGACAGCAGCATGAGCGGCAAGAACGCCGCTATCGTAGTGATCGAAGAGATCAGGAGCGGCAGCGCATACTGTGCTCCGGACGCCAATCCGGCCTCCTCGGGAGGCACTCCGCGGCCGATCCGGCTCACGATGTCCTCGACGATCACGACGCCATTGTCGACCAGCAGACCGAGCGCGATGATGATCGCCGCGATCGAGACCTGCTCAAGCGCGATCCCAAGAGCCCGCATCCCGATCAACGAGAACATCACGGCGAACGGCACGATCATCGCGGCGATGGTGCCCGCCCGCAGGCCCAAGAAGACCACCACCAGCACGGCCACCACGACGAAGGTCTGGGCCACGCTGGAGAGGGCCGAATTGACGGAGGCGCTGACCTGATCGGCCTGGTAGGTGGGGAAGGAGAGGGCGAAGCCGATCGGGAGCCGCTGCTCAAATTCGCGTGCCGCCGTACGGAGCTTGACACCGATCTGGGTGACATCCTGGTCCGGCTGCATGATCACGCTGAGGACTACAGCAGGACGGCCGTTGAAATAGATCGGCTTAACCTTTGGAGAGACGTAATCCCGGCGGACAGTGACGATGTCAGCGAGCCGGACCAGGCTGTCGGTGCTGCCCACACGGGTCAGCATGGTCTCGATCGCCCGCACGTTCGGGAAATCTCCGGAGGTCTCCAGCAGGAGGCGCGTGCCGTCCGCGTTGATGTTGCCGGACGGCAGCACCACGTTCTGCCCCTGTAGATCCTTGATCAAAGCGTTCACCTGAACGCCGATCGCGGCCAACTTCCGGGTATCGAGTTCGAGCCAGACCCGTTCGTCCTGTACGCCGTGAAGCTCGACCTTGGAGATGCCGGCGATCTGATACAGCTTCTTCCGGAAATCCTCGGCCGCATCCTTCAGCTCGCGCGGCGAAAAGCCTTCGCCCGTGATGGCGATGGTGGCGATCGCAACGTCGCCGAAGTCGCTGTTGACAAAGGGTCCAACGACGCCGTCGGGCAGTTCGACCTTAGCATCGGCCATCTTGTCGCGAAGCCGCTGCCAGGTGGCAGTGACGTTCGCGACCTCGTCCTTCAAGTCGACATAGATCGTCAGGGATCCTTCGCCCGCAAGCGTCCTGATGTCCTTGACCTCGGCGAGCTCGCGTACTTTTCGTTCGATGGGAATCGCGACTAGATTTTCCATCCGCTCGGGGGCCATGCCCGGGAAGAGGGCCGACACGACCGCAGTCCGGATGACGATCACGGGGTCTTCGCGCTTCGGGAAGTTCGGATAGAGCCCGATCCCGGCGATCAGAAGCCCGATCATGGCCATGATCGTGAATCGAGACCGTGCAAGTCCGAATCGGGTGAGGAGATTCACGGCGCGGCGTCCTCCAAGGGAAGCAGCTTCACCTTCTGTCCGTCGGCGAGGTACGACACCCCGGCCGAGGCCAGGATATCGCCTGGCTTGACGCCCTCCACGACGACCAGGCGATTGTCCCGGATCCCGCCGACGGTGATGGTGCGTTTCTTCACAGTCGAACTTGCCTCGTCGTAACCAAACACGGTCCCGGTATTCTGCAGCACCCTTCCGCCGTCGGGCACAAGCACGCTGAGCGGGACGAGGAAGCCGCTGCGACCCACGACCAAGGGCTCTTCGATCGTGACCTCGACCGACATGCCGGCGTTCAGACCCGGGGCGGTGTTCTCGAGCCGGACGACAACCGGGAAGGCCGACACTTGCTCCGCCTTCGACCCGAGCTCCTTGATCTCGCCCTTGAGCGGCAGGTCAGGCTTGTCGGCGACCTTGACCGCAATCTTGGCTCCAACCTTTAGACTCTGGAAAGTCGCGGCCGGGACCAGAAAGGACATCTCGAAGCTGTCGTCGCTGTAGAGCGTGGCCACCGGCTGCCCCGCAGCGACTTGCGCAAACGATTTGACTTCGACCCGGGAGATGGTCCCGGCGAAGGGGGCCAGCAGCTTGCTCCGGTCCAGGTTTTGGTTGGCCAATTCGAGTTGGCGCCGTGCCTGGTCAACTTGGGCCCTGGAGCTGAGCAGGGTGGCGTTCGACTGTTCGAAAGCCGCTTGGGTGGAGACGCCCCGCTTCAGGAGCTCTTCCTTGCGCTGGAAGTCCGACTGAGCGTTGTCGAGCTGCGCCTGCGCCTGCTGCACACCGGCGCTGGCCTGGTCCACCTGGCTCTGCAGCGATCTCGGGTCGATTTCGGCGAGGACGTCCCCGAGTTGCACCTTCTGGCCGACGGTGAGGCCAACGGTCTTCAACTGCCCGCCGATCTCGAACGAGAGGCTGCTGACGTCGGCCGGCTGCAGCACGCTCGGAAAGCGCCGAACACGGCTTTCGGCTGTCGCAGCGACCTTGTAGGCGCGCAGACCGCGGACAGGCTGTTCGTTCGCTTCCTTCTTCTTCTCTCCACAGCCCTGCAGGCCGACGACAAGGAGGCCCAAAGCGGTGAATCGCGCGAGATGTCGGATCATCGGGCATTCCTCGAGTCCTGCCGAATTCGACCGTTCGGAGCGGCCGCGTAGTTCCGGCAAATCACGGCACCACCGCGAAAAACAGAAACGCGGCGAAGATGACCAGGTGGACGACGCCCTGCAGCACCGTGGTGCGCCCGGTCCCGAGCGTGATTACGCTCAACAGCAGCGTGAGCATCAGCAGGCCCAAATCCTTTATGTCCAACCCGAGTTCGAGCCGATAACCCATCGCGATCGAGACCGCGGCGACCGCGGGGATCGTCAGCCCGATGGTCGCAAGCGCCGAGCCCAGGGCCAGGTTGAGACTGGTCTGCAGCCGGTCGCTTTGGGCCGCCTTCACGGCCGCCACCGCCTCGGGAAGAAGAACGAGCGCGGCGATGATCGTGCCGACGACTGCCTTGGGCACCTGAAGATAATCGATGGCGCTCTCCACGCTGGGGGTCAGGACCTTTGCAAGGCCCACGACGGCCACAAGGGAGACGACGAGGAGAGCGGCACTCAGACCGGTCGTTCTGTTGTCCGGAGGAGGCGAATGCTCGTCCGCCGTGGCACCCTTCGCGGCCAGGAAATAGTCACGGTGCCTGATCGTCTGAACGAAAACGAACGCCAGGTACAGAACCAAGGACGCAAGCGCGGCGAACACCAGCTGCGAGGTGTTGTACAGCGGGCCGAGTTCTTGCGCCGCAAGGTTCGGAAGCACCATCGTGAGGCTGGTGAGAGCGACGAGCACGGCGAGAGCGGCGCCGGCGCCTTGCGCCTGGAAACCCTGTTCACGGTGCCGGACGCCGCCCCACAGCAGGCAGGCCCCCACGATGCCGTTGCAGACGATCATGACCGCCGCGAAGACCGTGTCCCGGGCCAGTCCGGCTTTCTCGGCAGGCGCTGCGATCATCACCGAGACGATGAGCGCCGTCTCGATCACGGTCACCGCTAACGCGAGGATCAGGGTGCCGAACGGCTCGCCGACGCGGTGAGCGACCACCTCGGCGTGGTATACGGCGGCGAAGACCGTGCCGAACAGGGCCGCGCCGGCGGCTGCGTATACAATTCCGCCGCCGCCGAGAACCAGGCTGAGCAACAAGATGGCCCAGGCGAGAGCCGGCCAAATCCACGTCCAGCGCGCTGTCGTACCCACCACACCCATGTCGATCCCCCGGTTCTTGATCGCGTCTCAGGCGCGATTCTCATCCCGACGGCCGGCGCCAAGTACTGTGATGGGCCGGCCTCTTGTGACCTCCCATCATACGCGGGAACCTCCAATGATTGAAAGACATCCGGAAACAGCCAGGGGTTTTCCTCGCGGCTTAGGTCCGCTTCGGGTCACAAGCGGTCCTCGACAGATTGCGCGGCAAGTCAGCTGAGGGGCCAGAAGCCGACTCGTTGGTCGACCGCAGCCGGTCACGACCACCAAGCCTGCTCAATTCTTCATTGCTCTTGCCGCCTGTTCCACACTGGCCGGAACGATCACGCGATGAAACGGTGCTATCGTAGCAAGATAGATGCGCCCCAGTCGGTTATGGCAATGCACCACGGTACCCGCGACCAGCTCGCGCCCATTTGCTGCATCGGCGCGAAGTTGAATGGTGACACGGAAGTCGAGATGCCGGTCATCCGCACCCACGACCAACTCCGTCGCACTCTTTGACAGCACCGGGAAGAAGCCGATAACCGGCCCACGCGCCGCCGCGGCAAGACCGACGGCGCGCGACGATTTGACCGCGACTGCCGCCATCACCACATCGCGGACACGCGTGAGCGCACGAATCCACCACGCCTGTCGCTCGAGCGCGGCGCGTGCCAGCACCTCTACATCATCGCTGGCGCCCGCCGGCAGTTGAATTGCAAAGGCGTCCAAAAGGTCCGCGCCCGCGTAAAGCGGCGCAAGCACGCTGTTGCTGGGCATCGGCACGGCGCGCGCTTTTGTCATGGGATCAGGTACCGCATGCCGGGGAAGGGCGTAGCGCAGCCGGCGTTGCAGAGGATCTTGCCGCCGCCGTCATTTTATATCCACGCGCTCTGCATCGCAACAATCCTGCGGCGCACATGTCTCAGTTAGGCCAAAAGGCCAGCTGGCAGCGATGTCTGCTTCGGTCCGCTTCCCCCTCGAGGAGCGGCACTTACCCATACGCGCTTCCCAGGTCGTCATCTTTCCTCCGGCCGAAGTGTCGCAAACTCCTCCCGTCCTCCATATGTTGCCTCCATGAAAAAGATCGGATTCCTCTCCTTCGGGCACTGGACGCCCTCGCCGCAATCGCAGACCCGCTCGGCTGCGGACACGCTGCTGCAATCCATCGAGCTTGCGGTTGCGGCGGAAGAGCTCGGCGCCGATGGCGCCTATTTCCGCGTGCACCATTTCGCGCGCCAGCTCGCCTCGCCCTTTCCGCTGCTGGCCGCGGTCGGCGCCAGGACCAGCAAGATCGAGATCGGCACGGCCGTGATCGACATGCGCTACGAGAACCCGCTGTATATGGCGGAGGACGCAGGCTCCGCCGATCTCATCGCAGGCGGGCGCCTCCAGCTCGGCATCAGCCGCGGCTCGCCCGAGCAGGTGATCGATGGCTGGCGCTATTTCGGCTACCAGCCGGCCGACGGCGAGAGCGACGGCGACATGGGCCGGCGTCATGCCGAAGTGTTTCTCGACATCTTGCGCGGCGAAGGTTTTGCAAAACCCAACCCGCAGCCGATGTTCCCAAATCCGCCGGGGCTCCTGCGGCTCGAGCCGCATGCGGAAGGCCTGCGCGAGAGGATCTGGTGGGGCGCCGGCTCGAATGCGACGGCGGTCTGGGCCGCCAAGCACGGCATGAATTTGCAGAGCTCGACGCTGAAGAACGACGAGACCGGCGAAGCCTTCCATGTGCAGCAGGCCGCGCAAGTCCGTACCTATCGCGCAGCCTGGAAAGAGGCCGGCCACCCCCGCGAGCCGCGCGTGTCCGTCAGCCGCAGCATCTTCGCGCTGATCGACGATCGCGACCGCGCCTATTTCGGCTCCGAGCGCGGCGGCGAAGACCAGGTCGGCTTCATCGACCCGCGCACCCGCGCGATCTTCGGCCGCTCCTATGCGGCGGAACCTGATGTGCTGATCGAGCAGCTCCGAGCGGACGAGGCGATCGCCGAGGCGGACACGTTGCTGTTGACGATTCCAAACCAGCTCGGCGTCGACTATTGCGCGCACGCCATCGAGGCGATCCTCACGCATGTGGCGCCTGCGCTGGGGTGGCGGTGACGCCTGGACTGCCGCGCAATTTTTGAGGTTACGGCTTTTAAAGGCTACGTCGCGGGCTGGTAGTGTGCCAGCCGCTCCGGATCGGCATCCGGAACGGAGACCGTCTGCGCCCTGATCTGGCTGCCGATGACCAGCCCGGTGAGCGAGAGCATGAGCCCCAGCGCCAGCGGCGCGAACAAGGCCTCTTCCTGAAACAATCCATTCAGCAGCACGACCATGACGCCGAAGCCTGCGAGCCCCTGCGTCAGATATCCGGAGAACGCATAAAGACGCCAGGCCTTCAGCGCCACCGCGAAATGAAACGCCAGCGGAACGAGGGCGGCGATGCCCATCTGGTACAGCAGGACCCCGATCGCACTCTCGACGGCGCCGTTGGTCGTTCCGGCGGCCTGCGCGGCGCTCCAGTCGATCGAGAAATAATCGTCCGACAGATTTCCGCCGACGCCCAGGCCGCGGCCAAACGGCTTTTCGAGAAATCCGTTCAAGCCGCCCATGAGGCCGAGGACGTGATAGTCGCCGATCTGCAAGCCGACGCGGATCGCGACAATTGCAAACACGATCAAGGCCACGAAGCCGAGCCATAGCGTCACCACGGCGCCGAGCAGACGGGTCGATATCCAGGCCGTGGCGACGAACACCACCACGATGAGCGCTCCCTTCACGCTGCAAACGATCAGCAGCGGCAACGCCACGAGGGCCAGAACCGGACGCCCTACCGAAAACAGGAAAAGCCCGAAAAACGCGATCCCGTACGCGAAGCTGATCGGGTGCATATTCGGCCCGTGGATGCGGAGGATTTTCGACACGCCGAACCCTTCGAGCAGGGGCGTATTGAGAAAGTCGAAGCTGAAGCGATCCTTCAGATCGACCGGCACGTTGCCGGTGGCGCGCATCTCGGCTTCCCAAGCGCCGGAGCGGGCCGCCTTGAGCTCGTCGAAACCCCAGAACGTGTAGCCGTTGGTGACGGCCAGCCAGAAATCCCGAAACGCAAACTCGACGTATCCGCACAGGATCAGAATGACTCCAAGCGTCACCAGGAACGGCGTGGCGCGAACGTCATAGGTCGCGGCCGTCAGCAGCGAGAGCTGAAACAGGAACAGCGGCAGCACGATGTTGCGCAGATAGACCGTTGCCGCCTGGCCGTCCTGGACGAAGCCGATCGCGAAATACAACGACACCACGGCGAGGGTCACGACGCCCCAGCGCATGATCTGATTGACCTCAGTCGACCGGTTCCTTTGGCCGGCGACGTAGAGCCCAAATGTCGTCAGCCACATCACGGAGCAGACGAGAAAATTATAGCCTTTGATGAAGTCCAGGTCGGACGGCGCCGAAATCAGCGGCGACAGGATCGAGACGAACAGGTTCTGGAAGAACAGGACGAAGATCGCGATCGCCGGCGCGTAGGTTGGAGCCGCAACCACGATGGCGATGGCGACGAGAACTTCGACGGTCAGGGACAGGACCGGGCTCGCCCCGTGCAGGACCGGCACAAAGCCGATGGTTGCGATGGCGATGCAGAGCGTCGGGATCAGCTCGCGCCAAGGCGAACGTGAAGGCGAACGCGAAGGCTCGGGACAGCCCGCCTGCACGGCTTGAAGATGCGGTGAGGTCCCGCCACTCATGACTCGTCCTTTGGCGCAGCGCGGCGGCCACGATAGCGGCAGGATGCGTAAGGATTCGTTAACGATGGCGGAACGGGTTCAACGGCGGCCCGGCTTGGTCGCGCCGAGCAGCGCGCGCATGACGTCGGCATCGGGCTTGCCGGTGCCGTTTTCGAGCAGGCCGAATCCCTGCGCCAGCTCCCAATGCGCCCAGCCCCAGCAATGCGCCCGCGCATATGCGGTCACGGCCGCGAGCCAGCGCACGCGGCTGTCCCGGGGCGCTGCGGCTTTCAAAACGCCAAATTCGTTGATGATGATCGGCCGCGAAAATTGCTGCTGCCACGCGACCGCGGGCGCGAGCCACCGGCTGACATCCGGCTTGTCCCTGGCGGCGGCAATCGCCGTGTCGAGCATGACGAGCGCCTTCGTCGCGCCTCTGTCCTGCAAATCCCGGCGGAGCGCCTGAACCCCGGGATCGCCGGCGCTGATCGGATAAGGCAGATCCGTGATGTCGTGCAGCGGATCCTGCACGTCCCAGTGGCCCTGGTGTGTGAACACCATGGGATCGTAGAAATGGATGGCGTAGACGACGTTTGGATCCGGCAACGGGCGAAACCGCGGCAGCGAGTCCGCGCGTTGCCAGTCGACCGGGCCGACGATCAGCGTGGTCGCGGGAAGCAATTGGCGAACGAAGGCGGCGAGCGTTTCGACCTGCTTTTGCCATCTGTCGGCTTCGATGTCGGGCTCATTGAGCAGCTCGGCGAACACGCGGTCGGCCGGAAACGATTGAATGACCCGGGCGAGCGTGCCCCACGCCTCCTCCAGCTCGCGCAGCGAGGCGTCGGCGTCGTCCTTGTGCAGGCGATTGAAACGATCGCCGGGATGAAGATCGACGGAGATTGAATAGCCGAGCGAGATGAGCTGCTTCAATGCCTTGTCGAGCGCACGCAGCGTCTCATCGCGTTCCGCTTTCGAAGCGAAGCGCAGCATCACGCGCTCGGCCGGCACCGGCAAGCGGACATGGCCCATCCCGGCCTTGCGAAGCTGCTGCAGCAATTCGCGAGTTGGAGGCGCGGATTTTTCGCCATTGATCCAGCCGTCGGCATTGAACCCGCGCGACAGTGCGGCGAGCCTGTCCGGCGCGACGGTCTGCGAGGCAGGTACGCAAGTTTCGGCCGATGTCGCGGAGGCGAGCGACGTTGGCATCAAGATCGTGGATAGCAAGATCGTGGCAAGGAGCAGACGACGGCACGGCGTCGCCATCGTCAAACCGCCCTGCTAAGCGCACCGCCGTCCGGGTGAGGCGCGGCAGAGCCGGCGGGCGCATGATTGACGACGAGACCGGTCGGCACGGTGGCGCACTTCGACAGCGCGGCGGTCACCCGTCGCATCGCCGCCGAACCGAGCTCGCCGGCGCGCACCACCGGGATGATCAGGTCCGCGTGCGCGGCGAGCGCGATCGCATCCGGCTGCAAGGCAAGATTGTTCGCATGGACGATGATCAAGTCGAACTCCGAGCGAATGTCGTCCTCCGGCCGCGCATCGGCCTTCCTGCCGGCGCTCAGCAGCTCGTCGATCGACTGGAGTCCTGCCGTGGTCGAGCCGTCCTGCCATTCGGTCACCGGCGGTTGGGCGCCCGCGAATTCCGGCTGCAGCCGGATCAGCACGCTCATCATGCCGCGATTGACGGCCGCGCGGTTGAGCGAGCGCGCAACGGTGTTGCCGCCGGCGCTCTTGCCGACCGACAGCACGAGGGCGACCTTGCAGCCACGCACTGGGGCACGATCGATACGCTCGAGCAGCGGACGCAGGTAAGCGCCGAGATCGAGCTCGGCTGGGGCGGCAATCGGTCGCTGCCAGACAGTGTTGGGCGCCGCTCCCGACATCAGTTCGGGAATGCGGGACCAGACCGGAAGGTTCGGCATCGCCTCGGGTTGCTGCACGGCCGGAGCCGGACGTTGGGCTTGCCGATTGGGCGTCTCCCTCGCCTCCGCCCGCGCGGGCGTTCGAGCCGGAGCCTCGGCAGGATCGGACTTGTCGGACATGCTCGTCATCGCCGCAACCGTAGCGGTTGACGTCAGCAGCGAGCCGATCGCGAGCGCGGCGAGCAGCAGGGCGAGCGGCGGACGCGTCGAGCGCAGCGGCGGGATCGCGGGCGAAGCGATCTTGGTCTGCGAGCTCTGAAGCTGACGCTGCTCGTTGGTCGTCTTGAACCGCGACAAAAACTGCTCGTAGATGTTCTTGTTGGCATCGGCATCGCGCTGCAGCTCCTGCAGCTTCACGAGCGCCTGGCCGTCCACCAGCATCTGCGTCTCGACCGCCTTGAGCTGCTTTTCCAGCGCGGCCTGCTGCTCGAGCTGGGCCTCGTATTCGGACTTCGCGGTGTCGATGTTCTTCTTCCGCTCGACCTCGATCTGCCTGTTGATGTCAGCCAACTGGCTGTAGGAGATCGCAAGATCAGGATGGCGGTCGCCGTAGACCGCCTTCTTCTGTGCGATCTGGTCGTTCAGGGTCGAGCGCTGCGCGCGCAGCATGCTCAGGAGATCCTGCTTCACCGGACCTTCGACATTGGCCTTGAGATCGCGCTGCACCTGCTCGTAACGCGCCTTGGCTTCCTCGGTGCGCGCACGAGCCGCGGAGACCTGCTGGTTCAGGTCGGTCACCCGCAATTGCTGGGTGGTGGAATCCTTGCCGGCATTGAGGATCTTGTGCTCGAGCCGGAAGGCTGCGACGGCGTCTTCCGAGACGCGCAGGCGCTCGCTGAGCGTCTTCAGCCGGTCCTTGAGCCAGTCGGCCGCCTCGTCCGTCGCATCGCTGCGGACGCGGCTCTGGGTCGCGACGAACGCCTCTGCGATGGCATTGGCATAATACGCTGCCCGCTCCGCACTGTTCGAGGTGAACGAGATGGCGATGACGTAAGTCAGGCCGCGACGCGAGATATCGAGGCGGCTGCGGAGTTTTTCGAGCAGGCGCGTCATGTCGGTATGACCGCCTGCGATATCCTCGTCGTCGGCGATCTTGAGCTTCTCGATCAGGGGCCGGAGAAAGCCGTCCGATTTGGCGATCTCGATCTGGCTCTGAAGCGCAGCGGCGTCCTGGCCGATGCCAGGCAGCACGTCCTGGTCCGTGGTCACGCGCAGCTCGCGGGGATCGACCACGACGAGCGCCGTCGCGGCATAGCGGACCGGCAGCACCATCAGCACGGCGACGCCGAGCGCGAAGAGTGCCAGCGCCAGCATCAGGATGCGCCGGCCGTTCTCACGCAGGAAAGAGAACGCGCCGGTGAGGGTCAGCGATCCCTTGATCAGCGCGGGGGCGGTGTTGTCGGGGGTCGCCGCCGCAGCCCGCGGCGCTTCCCACGAAGCCGCGGGCTCCGTCGGGGCGATGCTTCGCGGAGATGCGCTTCTACCGAACGCCATGGGGTTGGACTCGAAATCAACTAACAGGCACAGCCTAGAGACTTGCTGCACCGTAAATATCCATGGTTAACCCGCGGTTACGGCTGCCGCGAAGCTCGGTAAACGGTTCGTTAAGGAGACGACGCACTTCGACGACCCGGCGCGCCGGATCTCAAAACAAAGCGGCGTTGCCAGCCTGCCCGTAGATCATTGCGGCCACGAGAGAGAGCAGCAAGCCCGCGCCCGAAAAGATCACGAGGACTTTCAGAGTTTCGACATCAACGTTGGTTCTCGTCGCGCGGGATATCGCCTTTGCCAGTGCAGCCATCATCGCCAGCTCCGAACAGGCCGCGCGGAGGCGCGACCTGTTTTGTCTAGCGTCATTGGGCGCATTTGCGTGTGAAGCAGATTACAAGTGATGTTGCGTGCTGCACCTCGCACCGCCGGCCGAGCGTGCCTGGATCTTACCATTCATAGCGCACCGCGCCCTTGCCTGCGCAGCAGCGCGTGACGTTGCCCTCGCGTATCACGGTCGGTCGCGCGGTATGCATCTTGTGCGGGAATCGGCCGACTTGCTGACACTTTGCGGTGCAGGCTCGCGGCCGGTATTATTCTCAACTGATTCTCGTCTGACGAGGTACGGATGTCGCGGCCGATCATCGGCGCGGTCCCTGTCAGGCGGAAACGATCTTGGTGCCGAGGATGATTCGGCGTCGTCAGGGGAGGACAATTTGCCATGCCTGGGATGACTGGACTGCAGCTGGCCGGCGCTGTCGCCGCGGAGCGCCCCGGGACGATCATCCTCCTGAGCACGGGATACGCAGAGATTCCCAGCAACGAACGATCCAGCCTGCCGCGTTTATCAAAGCCATTCGACCAGGCTGCGTTGGCGAAGGCAATCGAGGCGGCAATGCGCGAAGACGAGCCAAGCGGATCCATCGTCGCTTTTCGGCCGAAGAGCGCGTGAAAGCCGGATGATGAATGGCGCACCGTCTGGTGCGGTCCCGATTCGGAAGCGCCAATGGTCCATCAAATCCCGCCGGGAAGCTCAACGCCCGCTTCCGTCAGGTCACGGAGGAATTTCCGCACCAGGAGCATGTTGGTTCTCTGCAACTCGTGATTATTGCCGAACTTGAACTGGTTGGCTTCGGTTACGATCAGACCCTGGTCGGTCTCGCGGAAAATGCCTTGCTTCTTCAAGCGATCGGCGCGCCGCCGAACGGTTTCGATCGGCAGACCGAAAAAGCGGGACAGGGCGGCACGGGAAACGCCCTGCTTGATCTTGTCCGGCTCCACCGCCTGGATACTGCCAAATTGCCGGTCGAGTTCGGGGGACTTCATGATCTTGAGAACGTTGGCGTTCAGGACCGCATGAATGATCATCAAGTCCAGCGGATCGAAATCGTAGTGGCGGAACATTTCGCTGGCTGCGCACAGCATGTAGGCCAACGAGTGGCGGGAGACGGTTCGGATCAAATCCGACGCGATGTCCTCGCCTTCAGTCGTACCAACCATCACCAGTCCCCGCTTCTACGGATGTCCGGTCCGACGCCCACAAGCCGGTTCTATGTATCCGTGGCGCACCGCGCGTGAGGCAGGACCGGTCTGCTGTTCCCCCAATATGGGTATGGTTGCGGTTCAATCGGGTCAATAGCCGGCTTGTCGGCAATATCATTTTCACCGATACGGGATTGAGTGGCCGGGCGCGCAATTGGCGCGTGCCAACGGTGGTCGTGGGCCAAATGACATTCATCATCGAAGCTGTAAAAGACGACTGCCGCACCGTGGATTTCCGTGACAGCGCGATCGTTGCGGTGATCCTGGCCCGCAAGCATGCGGTGAATGGTTTTGTGGTGTCGATCACGGCTCCGGACGGGCAGCTTTTTTCCGCCGATCAGTTCAACCGTTTGCTGACGAGCAAGGGGCTTGGTTCGGATCCGGCGGCGCAAGATGTAGGGCGGCGCTAAAGCGGGCTTTGTCGGCGGTACGCAGAATCCCGAACAGTGCAATTGATTGTCATCGCGCCGAAACGGGTGCGCCGCCTGCGGACGAAACGAATGGATGCGGGAAATCGGCGTCGATCGCGTATTCGAAAATGGCGCGCCCGGAACGATTCGAACGTCCGACCCTCAGATTCGTAGTCTGATGCTCTATCCAGCTGAGCTACGGGCGCGTTTTTCGCTGACAGTGCGGGCGTGGCCCGCAGGCAGCCCCCGGCGACGCCGGAGGGGTGCGAAAGAGCGCCCTGACTAACCGCTCTTGCCCCAATTGGCAAGGTCCGGATTGGGGTGATTTTGCTGGGAAATGAGAGTTTCCGCACTCAGCCGCCGGCCGGCCTACGCCCGCGCCCGCTCGTTGCGGACGGAGAGCAGTTCCACGGGGCGGTCGGGGATGACGATCCGGAAGGTGGCACCGATGGTGCCTTCGACCAGATGGATGTCGCCGCCATGGGCGCGGACCAGCTCGGCGGCGATGGCAAGGCCGAGGCCGCTGCCGCCGGGGCGGCCGGAGGTCTGGAACGCCTCGAACAGGTGTTCGCGAGTCTTCTGCGGCACGCCAGGGCCGGTATCGGAGACCTCGAGGATGGCGACCGCGCCCTCGCGTTTTCCCGTGATCCGGATCTGCTGCGCGCCGCCCTCGGCGGACGCATGGCTTTCCAGCGCTTGGGCGGCGTTGCGGACGAGGTTGAGCAGCACGCGGAAGAGCTGGTCGGGATCGGCATCGACCGCGAGCCCGCGCTCGATTGCGGCGACCCAGGAGATCGAGGCGTCGGAGGCAAGGCCAGCGGTCTCGCGCACCTCAAGCACCACCGGCTCGATCATGATCATGCGCCGGTCGGGCGCGGCTTCCTGGGCGCGGCCGTAAGACAAGGTCGACTGACAGAAGGCGATGGCGCGCTCGAGCGAGCGGACGAGTTTTGGCGCAAAGCGCTGCACCCGCGGATCCGGCACGCTGGCGAGCTGGTCCGACAGGAGTTGTGCCGAGGCCAGCAGATTGCGCAGGTCGTGATTGATCTTGGAGACGGCGAGGCCGAGGGCGGCGAGCCGGCTCTTCTGATGCAGCATCGACATCAGGTCGCGCTGCATGTCCGATAATTCGCGCTCAGCAACGCCGATCTCGTCGCTGCGCTGGCTCGGCACGATGATCCCCGCTGAACTCTCGGGATTTTCGTGGAAGCCGACCAGGCTCGCGGTCAGCCGCCGCATCGGGCGCACGAAGAGATAATGCATGGCGAGATAGACGAGGCCGGCGGTCAGCACCGCGATGATCAGCGCGACCACCACGACGTTGCGGGAGAATCGGTACATCGACTGCCGCAGCGGCAGCTCGTCGGTGACGATCTCCATGAACTGGGCGTTGCCGACGCCGGGCCCGACGATCCGGATGGCCTGGTTGCCGGTCTCCAGCATCATCCGGAACGAGCCGGTGATCGCCTCCCACGCCGTCATGTCGCGCAGGTCGATATCGTGCTCGATGGCGGCGGGCAGATTGTCGCTGGCGAGCAGGCGACGCTGCTGGCCCATCTTGATGGCGACGGCGCGCGCATTGATGCTTTTCAGGATCTCGCGCGAGAGCGAATCGGGGACCATGCCGAGCGGCGCCGCATCGAGCACCAGCGCTGCCGTGTTGGCCGCGGCGACGCGGTCGTTGAGCCGGTTGACCCAGAAGTTGGCGATGGCCGGCACGTAGAGCAGGATGGCCGCGATCATCACCAAGGGGACGGTGAGCAGCAGCAGCTTGCCGGACAGCCCAAGTCCGCGCGTCCCACGCGGCAGCGCCGCCGGCGGGTCCCGCTGATCCCCATCCTGGATCGGCTGGAGGTCTGTCGCTGCCACGAAATTCGCCCTCGCTGCCTTTACCGGGTTGAAGATTTGGCTGGTGAAGGGTTTGGCGCGTATGAAGATGCGGCCCGCCCCCAGCGCGGTCAAATTACAGATCGTCAATCTCCCAAGGTCGGATGTAAGCGCAGATTTGGCGAGTCGCTACCTCAAGGGTTAAAAACCCCGCACAAACAGCGATATTCGCCGGAATTGAGCTCTTGTGCGGCGTTGACGAAAAGAAGGCGCTCGCTTATAAGCCGCGCAATTGTCCGCGATGACCCGGTGTGACCGCCGGGAGCGGCTCTCTTGGGGCCGAAAAAGGCCCGTTTTGGGCAGCATCTTCCGGACTTTATCATCAATTCTACAGGCAAATTGCCCGGTCAGCGGAGAAAAACCCGTGAAGCGGACTTATCAACCCAGCAAACTGGTGCGCAAGCGCCGTCACGGCTTCCGTGCCCGTCTCGCCACGGCCGGCGGCCGAAAGGTGCTCGCCGCCCGCCGCGCTCGCGGCCGCAAGCGTCTGAGCGCCTGAGCCGGACCCCCTTTTTGGGATTTCATCATGGATCGGCTGAGGCAGCGAGCGGATTTCCTCGCCGTTGCCAATGGCGCGCGGGTGAATAGCCCCGCGTTCGTCCTGCAAAGCCGCGGTCGCGACGATAGCGGCCCGATCCGGATCGGCTTCACCGTCACCAAAAAGAACGGCAACGCCCCCGAGCGCAATCGCATCCGGCGCCGGCTTCGCGAACTGGTGAAGCGGCTCGATCCGGTGTCGATGCAGCCCCATCATGATTATGTGCTGGTCGGCCGAAGGGACGCGCTCTCGCGCGGCTTCGCCACCATGCTCGACGATCTGCGCATAGCGTTCGCGAAGCCCGCGCGGCATACGCACAAGGGACGCGGCTCAAAAAGCAGCCCAACAACCGACGGCTTAAAGCCCGGCCCCGCTCCTGCGACCAGCCGCAAACCGGATTGATGACGAGAGAATGATGACCGACAACCGCAATACCATCCTCGCCGTCATTCTGTCGGGCTTCGTGCTGATCGCCTGGCAATATTTCTACAACATGCCGGCGATGGAGAAGCAGCGCGCCCAGCAACAGGCGCAGGCCGAGCTGCAGAAGACCACGCCGCAGCCGACGGCTTCCGCTACGCCGGGCGCCACGCCGCAGGCCGGCAGCACGGCCCAGCCGTCGACGCCGAGCGCGAACCAGCAAGCCCAGCCGGTTCAAAGCCGTGACACCGCCATTGCTGCCAGCCCGCGCGTGAAGATCGAGACGCCGCGGATCGCCGGCAGCATCTCGCTGAAGGGCGGACGCATCGACGATGTCGCGCTGGTGCAATTCCGCGAAACGGTCGATCCGAAGTCACCGCCGATTATTCTGTATTCGCCCTCGGGGACCGCGGAGCCGTATTACGCCGAGTTCGGCTGGGTACCGGCGACGGGCGTGACGGCGAAACTGCCGGACGCGCAGACCGTCTGGCAGCAGGACGGCAGCGGCAGCCTGACGCCGACGACCCCGGTGCTGCTGAAATGGGACAATGGCGAGGGCCTCAACTTCCGTCGCACCATCTCGGTCGACGACCACTACCTCTTTACCGTCAAGGACGAGGTGAGCAATGTCGGCAACGCGCCGGTCACGCTCTATCCGTTCGCACTGATCTCGCGCCACGGCACGCCGCAGGTCTCCGGCTACTACATCCTGCATGAAGGCCTGATCGGCTATCTCGATGGCTTGCAGGAATACGCCTACAAGAAAATCGACGAAGCCCGGACGGTGAACTTCAAGGCCACCAATGGCTGGCTCGGCATGACCGACAAATACTGGGCCTCGGCGCTGCTGCCGGACACCAGTGCGCAGATTCAGGCGCGCTTCTCGTCGAATCCGAGTGGCAACGTCCACACCTACCAGACCGATTATCTGCTCGATCCGGTCACCGTCGCGATCGGCGGCTCCGCGACCGCGAACGCGCGGCTGTTCGCCGGCGCCAAGGAAGCCAGCGTTGTCGGCATCAACTTCCCGCTCGCCGGCCATGGCGGCTACAACAAGGAACTCGGCCTCAACCATTTCGATCTGTTGATCGACTGGGGCTGGTTCTACTTCATCACCAAGCCGATGTTCCTCGGCCTCGACTTCTTCTACCGCTTCTTCGGCAATTTCGGCATCTCGATCCTGCTCGTGACCGTGATCGTGAAGCTCCTGTTCTTCCCGCTGGCGAACAAGTCCTACGCCTCGATGGCGAAGATGAAGTCGGTCCAACCGCAGCTTCAGGCGCTGAAGGAGCGCTACCCTGACGACAAGGTGAAGCAGCAGCAGGAGATGATGGAGATCTACCGCAAGGAGAAGATCAATCCGGTCGCCGGCTGTCTTCCCGTGGTGATCCAGATCCCGGTGTTCTTCTCGCTGTACAAGGTGCTGTTCGTCACCATCGAGATGCGGCACGCGCCGTTCTTCGGCTGGATCAAGGATCTTTCCGCGCCGGACCCGACCAACCTGTTCACTCTGTTCGGGCTGATCCCGTTCGATCCGACCACCATTCCCGTGTTCGGCCACTACCTCGCGCTCGGCATCTGGCCGATCATCATGGGCATCACGATGTGGTTCCAGATGAAGCTGAATCCGACGCCGCCGGATCCGACGCAGCAGATGATCTTCAACTGGATGCCGCTGATCTTCACCTTCATGCTGGCGGGCTTCCCGGCGGGCCTCGTGATCTACTGGGCCTGGAACAACACGCTCTCGGTGCTTCAGCAGAGCTTCATCATGCGCCGCAACGGCGTGAAGGTGGAGCTGTTCGACAATCTCAAGGCGACGTTCGCGAAGAAGGCGACGTAGCGGTCGTCATTGCGAGGCAAAGCGACGAAGCAATCCAGAGTCCCTTCGCGGATGCATTTTTGGATTGCTTCGCTTCGCTCGCAATGACGCGGACAAACAGAAAGCCTTCGCATGAATGACGACAAAGATGCGAAGCTGATCGAGGTCGGGCGAAAGCTGTTCACGCGCGACTGGCAGTTCATCTGGGCCTCGCCCTCGACTGAAACGCTGCCGCCGATGGCGGGGCTGGAGATCGCTTTTGCCGGCCGCTCCAATGTCGGCAAGTCCAGCCTGATCAACGCGCTGACCGGCCGCAACGCGCTCGCGCGCACCTCGCATACGCCGGGCCGCACCCAGGAGCTGATCTTCTTCGAGGTCCCCGGGAAAAGTGACCTGCGCCTGGTCGACATGCCCGGCTATGGTTATGCCAAGGCACCGAAGAGCCAGGTCGCGTCCTGGACCGAGCTGATCCACAAATTCCTGCTCGGACGCGCGAGCCTCGCGCGCGTCTACGTGCTGGTCGACGCGCGGCACGGCCTCAAGGACGTCGATCTCGAAGTCCTGAAGACACTCGATCGCTCCGCGGTCAGCTACCAGCTGGTTCTGACCAAGGCCGACCAGATCAAGGCCGCCGAGCTTCAATCGCGCATCGTCGAGACCGAGGCCGCGCTCGCCAAGCGTCCGGCCGCGTTCCCGAACGTGCTCGCGACCTCGTCGCGGAGCGCAACCGGCATGGCCGAGCTGCGCGCCGCGATCGCCAAGCTGCTGGAAGAGCGCACCTCGTAATGGCGGCGTTCCGCCTGTTGATCGGGCTTGCCGGTATGATGGGCGCCGCCGGCGTCGCGCTGGCCGCCGCTTCCTCGCATGGCGGCGATGCGAGCCGGCTCGCCGCCGCAAGCGCCATGCTGCTGTTTCATGCAACCGCCATACTCGCGACCGTCGCCCTGCTCGGGCGCGGCCTTCTGCACGGCGGAATTGGCATCATCGCCGCGTCCGGCTTCGCAGCCGGCGCCGCGCTGTTCGCGGGCGACCTCACCTTGCGGCAATATGCCGGCCATTCGCTGTTTCCATATGCGGCGCCGACGGGTGGATCGGTGATGATCTTGAGCTGGCTGGCAGTGACGCTCGCGGCGGTGGTGGGAAAGAAATAGTGGCTCTTTGTTCCTTCTCCCCTTGCGGGAGAAGGTGGCGCGAAGCGCCGGATGAGGGGTTCTCTCCACGAACTCACTATTGCGCGCGCGGAGAGAACCCCTCACCCGTCTCGCCGCTATCGCGGCGATCCACCCTCTCCCGCAAGGGGAGAGGGGAAGAACATCACTTTGCGCCCCGCCCGCCAATCGGATAGAACGCGGCCCGAGTATCCCGCCAGCGAGATCCGCCTCATGACCGAAATCTCCCCGCTCGACCAGGCCCGCATCCTGTCCGAAGCGCTGCCGCACATGCAGCAGTATGACGAGGAAACCATCGTCATCAAGTATGGCGGCCATGCCATGGGCGACGAGGAGACCGCGAAGAATTTTGCCCGCGACATCGTGCTGCTCGAGCAGACCGCGATCAATCCGGTGGTGGTGCATGGCGGCGGCCCGCAGATCGCGACCATGCTCAAGCGCCTCGGCATCGTCTCGGAATTCGCAGCCGGCCTGCGCATCACCGATGCCGCCACCATCGAGATCGTCGAGATGGTGCTCGCCGGCTCCGTCAACAAGCAGATCGTCGGCTACATCAACGAGGCCGGCGGCAAGGCCGTGGGGCTCTCTGGCAAGGACGCCAATATGGTGAAGGCGTCCAAGACGACGCGCACCATCATGGATCCGGACTCGCACATCGAGAAGGCGGTCGATCTCGGCTTCGTCGGCGATCCCGAGAAAGTCGATCTCACGCTGCTCAACCAGCTGATCGGCTACGAGCTGATCCCCGTGCTCGCGCCGCTCGCGACCTCGAAAGAGGGGCAGACGCTGAACGTCAACGCCGACACTTTCGCAGGTGCCGTGGCCGGCGCGCTGAAGGCAAAGCGGCTGCTGCTGCTCACCGACGTGCCGGGCGTGCTCGACAAGTCCAAGAAGCTGATCCCGCAGCTCTCGGTCAAGGACGCGCGAAAGCTGATCGCGGACGGCACCATATCGGGCGGCATGATCCCGAAGGTCGAGACCTGCATCTACGCGCTCGAACAGGGCGTGGAGGGCGTCGTCATCATCGACGGCAAGATGCAGCACGCGGTGCTGCTCGAGCTCTTCACCAACACCGGCACGGGCACGCTGATCCACAAGTGAGAGAAGAGCGGACAGGAACAGTGCTGGGAGAGCGGCGGCCTCGCCGCTCCGTCCTGACGCGCTTCCTGATGACGCTCCCTGCCGCAGCCATCTCGTTCGTGTTCTCCTCCGCACCGGCCTTCGCCGACCTGAAAATCTGCAACCGCATGTCCTATGTCGTCGAGGCCGCGATCGGCATCGACGACAAGGCGGCGACCGCGACGCGCGGCTGGTTCAGGATCGACCCCGCCACCTGCCGCGTGGTGGTGCAGGGCACGCTCTCCGCCGACCGCATCCTGCTCAACGCCCGCGCGCTCGGCGTCTACGGCGCATCCCCGATCCCGCAGAACGGCAGCGACACGCTGTGCGTCGCGCAGGACAATTTCGTCATCGCGGCAGCGCGGCAGTGCCGCAGCGGCCAGACCCAAGCCGCCTTCACCCAGATCACCCCGACCCAAGGCGCGGACGGCAATTTCGTCGCCTATCTCGCCGAGGACTCCGAGTATGACGACGAGCAGGCCCGCCTGGCCGGCATCCAGCGGCTTTTGGTGATCGCAGGTTACGACGCCGCGCCGATCGACGGCGTCGACGGGCCGAAGACGCAAGGCGCGCTGGCCGCTTTCCTGAAGAGCCGCGGATTGTCGTCCGACATCCTGTCGTCGCCGAACTTCTTCAAGACCATGGTCGATGCCGTGCAGACGCCGTCTGCGACAGGCCTCACCTGGTGCAACGACACCGCGCACAAGGTGATGGCGGCGGTCGCCACCGACGACGGCAAATCGGTGACGAGCCGCGGCTGGTATCGCATCGACCCCAAGACCTGCCTGCACCCTGATGTGAGCGGCCAGCCGAAGCAGATATTCAGCTTCGCGGAAGCCATCGACGCCGATAACCGAATCGTCAAGCTGAAGGACAAGCCGCTGAACTGGGGCGGCGACAAGCAGCTTTGCACGCGCGAGACCAAGTTCGAGACCAACGAGCAGACCGACTGCGGCGCGCGCGGTTTCGCGGCCACGGGCTTTAGCGCGGTGGACATGTCGAGCGGCGGCAAGACGCTGCGGTTTGCAATGCCGTGACGGGTGCTGTTGTGATGGTACCGGTGCCACGCACGCCGCTGTCGTCCTGGCGAAAGCCAGGACCCATTACCCCAGGATTGGGTTTGGCGAAGAACGACGACCGCAGTGCCCCAATGATCGGTCACGGCGTATGGGTCCTGGCTTTCGCCAGGACGACGATTGAGGGTGGGGCGCCGCCGCGGTCAACGGATAGAGAGTGAAAATGACCTCCTCCCGCGCCTTTGCCCATATCGACACCTGGGTGTTCGACCTCGACAACACGCTCTATCCGCACCACGTCAATCTGTGGCAGCAGGTCGATGCGCGGATCACCGAGTTCGTTTGCAACTGGCTCAATCTGACACCGGTGGAAGCGCGCAAGATCCAGAAGGATTATTACCAGCGCTTCGGCACCACCATGCGTGGCATGATGACCCTGCATGGTGTACGCGCCGACGACTATCTCGCCTATGTCCACAAGATCGACCATTCCCCGCTGGAGCCGAACCCGGCCCTGGGCGAGGCCATTGCAAAACTGCCGGGACGAAAGCTGATCCTGACCAACGGCTCGGTCGATCATGTCGATGCGGTGCTGGCGCGACTCGGCTTTGCCACGCATTTCGACGGCGTGTTCGACATCATCGCCGCCGAATTCGAGCCGAAGCCGGCGCCACAGACCTACCGGAAGTTTCTCGCCGACCATTCGGTCGATCCGACCCGCGCAGCGATGTTCGAGGACCTCGCCCGCAACCTCACCGTTCCGCACGAGCTCGGCATGACCACGATACTCGTGGTGCCGGACGGCACCAAGCAAGTGGTGCGTGAAGATTGGGAACTGGCGGGCCGTGATGCGGCCCATGTCGACCACGTCACCGACGATCTGACTGGGTTTCTGCAGTCGCTCGCGATCGGCTGACCCCCGCAGCAACGCAGGAGCGACCGTGCCTCAGAAGCCGACAGACTTGGCTGCGATCGAATGGGAAGACCTGCGCTACTTCCTGCACCTGGCTCGCGAAAAAAGCCTCTCGGGTGCCGCACGAAAGCTGGGCACCACGCAACCGACAATGAGCCGGCGCCTCGAACTGTTCGAAAGCAAGCTCGGTGCGATCCTGTTCGACCGCCTTCCGTCCGGCCTTCGGCTCTCCGACACCGGACGGCAGATTCTCGATTATGCCGAGAGGATGGAGGACGCAGCACTGGCGGCGCAGCGGATCGCAGTTGGCAGCAGCGCTGGACTGACCGGAACGGTGCGCGTGACCTCGCCCGAATGGCTCGGGGCACTGATCCTCTCGCCTTTGCTGGCGAAGTTCTGCGCGGCGCATCCGACCGTCACCGTCGAGCTGGTTACTGACGCCGAGGCCCTGAGCCTCACGCGGCGGGAGATAGATGTCGCCCTGCGCTTCGGGCGCTTCCAGCAGGACGGACTGATGCAGCGGAAGATCGCCAGCATTCCGTTCGAGCTTTATGCTGCTGCTGCCTATCTCAAGGCAAAGGGACCGCCCGATTTTTCGGACGGTGGCGCCGACGCTGCGCTCATTACGATGAACGCGGCGCTCGCCGAAAGTGTTGCGGAGACGAAGTGGCTGCGTCGCTATTTGCCGCAGGCACATGTTGGATTCTGCAGCAATAGCCGCGATGGTCAGGCCGCTGCGGCCGCTGCCGGCGCGGGGCTGGTTTGCTTGCCGACTCGGCTGGCCTCGGCCTATCCCGCGCTTCGTTCGATCAAGACGCCGGCGCCCGTCCCGAGCCGCGAGCTGTGGCTGGGATTTCATCGCGACACCGGCAAGGTCCGGCGGGTTCGCGCCGTGGTGGACTTCATCGCGGGAGAATTCCCTCAATTCGCCTGACGCTTCGGCAAGCTGTATAGCGGCCATACGCCCATAGCTGATGGCTCCCGCGAGACCGCACGTCTATCTCTCGAGCTCGGCAACAACCCGCCGTTCGAGGAGAGAGACAATGATGATGGATTGGAGCGCCTATCGGAGCGACTTGCTGGCGCGGATCGGCGACATTGGTGCCCTAAGCCCGGCGACGCTGAAGGGCTATCGCGAACTTGGCGCGGCTGGCCCCCAGACAGGAAAGCTGGACGGAAAGACGCGCGAGTTGATCGCGCTGGCGGCGGCCGTGACCGCCCGCTGCGACGGGTGTATTGCGGTTCACGCCGCCGCCGCCGCACGTTTCGGCGCGAGCCGTGAGGAGCTCGCCGAGGCCCTCGGCGTGGCGATTGCGATCGGTGCGGGGGCGTCGTTGGTCTACTCGGCACGGACGCTCGAAGCGTTCGATGCGAGCCGGGCACCGAAGCCGGGCGAAGGCTGATCCGATGACGCAAACACCGCAACCTGTGGCCTTCTCCGGATGCGGTTCGGCCGCAAGCTCGTTTCACCGGTCGGTCACCTCTTCGTTGACCGTCGAAGAGGTGGTCACCCGCTTGAAGCAGGGAATCATTGCGGCAGACCTCTGGATCCTGCACGAGATCGACCCGCAAATGCTGCTCAGTCGTGGCGGCTTCGCCATCGGCCCCGCGCGTCAGGTCCTGTTTTTCCACCCACGCCTGATGTCGCGGCTGCTGACCGCCGATAGCGCGGCGCTGCTCGAGGCCCCCCTTAAGTTCGCCGTGATCGGCTTTCCAGACGGTCAAGCCGAACTGCGATGGCTTGATCCGGCTATGGCCTTCGCGCGCTACCGTTCACCGGCATTGACCGAACTCGGAAATGAGCTCGCCGGCCTCTGCGAGGGTATCGTGAACGGCATCGATCTCGCGGGCACATCAAAATAGCGGCCGGCCATATCCCGGGCCATGTCCCGGGCGCGTCCGAACGCGCCGGGACATGGCCGACTGCGTTCTTGACTCTCTCGCTCCAAGTCCCGAAAAAGCGATCCAAATTCCCCGCAAATGCTGCTCAAGGATCGCCAAATGTCCCTGTCCGTCCTCGAATCCACCATCAACGGCGCCTTCGAGGCGCGCGACGGCGTCTCGACCTCGACCAGGGGCGAGGTCCGCGAGGCCGTGGATCACGCGCTGGAGATTCTGGACAAGGGAGAGGCCCGCGTTGCCGAGCGCGGGGCCGACGGCAAGTGGAAGGTCAATCAATGGCTGAAGAAGGCGGTGCTGCTCTCGTTCCGCCTCAACGACATGGGCGCCATTTCCGGCGGCCCCGGCAAGGCGGCCTGGTGGGACAAGGTGCCCTCGAAGTTCGACGGCTGGGGCGAGAACCGCTTTCGCGATGCCGGTTTCCGTGCCGTCCCCGGCTCCATCGTGCGCCGCTCCGCCTTCATCGCCCGCAACGTCGTGCTGATGCCGTCCTTCGTCAATCTCGGCGCCTACGTCGATGAATCCACCATGATCGACACCTGGTCGACCGTCGGCTCCTGCGCGCAGATCGGCAAGCGCGTGCACATCTCCGGCGGCGTCGGCATCGGCGGCGTGCTCGAGCCGCTGCAGGCCGAGCCCGTGATCATCGAGGACGATTGCTTTATCGGCGCGCGCTCCGAGGTCGCCGAGGGCGTGATCGTGCGCAAGGGCGCGGTGCTGTCGATGGGCGTGTTCCTGGGGGCGTCGACCAAGATCGTCGATCGCGAGACCGGCGAGATCTTCATCGGCGAGGTGCCGGAATTTTCGGTCGTCGTTCCCGGCGCGCTGCCCGGCAAGCCCATGAAGAACGGCCAGATCGGCCCGAGCACCGCCTGCGCCGTCATCGTCAAGCGCGTCGACGAGCGCACGCGCTCCAAAACCAGCATCAACGAGCTGCTGCGGGACTGATTCGCGGCACCAGCGGCTGTACGACACCGAGGGTCCATCGAACCCGCCCTCCCCCCATCGCGACCAACATCCGGGCGACCTTTCCCGCCCGGAGCCTTTGGCATGGACTGGATCTGGTATCTCTTCCGCTTCGACGGCCGCATCAACCGCGCGCTGCTGTGGCAGGCGCTGCTGATCGTCATGATGCTGGCCTGCATGCTCGGGATGATCGACCAGGCCCTCAAGGTGCTGAACGGGGCGGCAACTTTCGCCTTCAACTTCAATGTCGACTTCGATTTCGGTGTCGACGACATCTTCAACGTGGTCGATCCCAGGGCCTATCGTCAGCTGGCTACGGCCGATCGCGCGACCCTCATCCTCAAAGTGTTCGGCACTTTGCTATTCCTGTGGATCTATCTCGCAACCGCGACCAAGCGGCTGCACGATCGCGACCGGAGCGGCTGGTGGCTGGTTCCGTTCTTCGTCGTGCCTGCGTTGTTCGACCAGTTCTCGGACCTGCTGCCCACCAATTCAAACTGGGTTCTTGCCGTCGCCTGGACCGTGCACATTCCGTGGTTTTGGGGCCTCGTGGAAATATTCATTGTGCCCGGCACCTCGGGCGACAACCGGTTCGGCCCCGATCCACTGGCCGTCCTTGAAGATGGCTCCGCGCCCGCACCTTCGACGAAAAGCTGGGACCAGCAGAGCGAGATCGAATTTGTCCCGCCCAGTGCTAGCCCACCCGGCGGCATGCATGTTAAGCGGGGCGCATGACCGATGCTCTCTCGATTGCCCGCGATCTCATCCGCTGCCCCTCGGTAACCCCGGCCGATGCCGGTGCGCTGGGCGTGCTCGAACAGGCCCTCAATGCGGCAGGCTTCACATGCCACCGCGTGACCTTCAGCGAGCCCGGCACCGCCGACGTCGACAATCTCTATGCGCGGATCGGCACTGACGGGCCGCACATCACCTTTGCCGGCCACACCGACGTGGTGCCGCCTGGCGACGAGAGCGCCTGGAGCGTCGGCGCGTTCTCCGGCGAGGTGAAGGACGGCTTTCTGCACGGCCGCGGCGCGGTCGACATGAAGGGCGGCATCGCCTGCTCGGTCGCCGCGGTGCTGGAGCATCTTGCCGCGAACGACGGCAAGCCGCGCAGCGACGGCAAAGGTTCGATCTCCTTCCTGATCACCGGCGACGAGGAAGACGTCTCCATCAATGGCACCATCAAGCTGTTGAAGTGGGCGGCCGAGCGCGGCGAAAAATTCGACCATTGCGTGCTCGGCGAGCCCTCCAATGTCGAGACCCTCGGCGACACCATCAAGGTCGGCCGCCGCGGCTCGCAATCCGGCACGCTGTATGTCGACGGCGTGCAGGGCCATGTCGCCTATCCGCACCGCGCCGCCAATCCGGTGCCTGATATCGCGCGGCTGATCGTGGCCATCTCGGACGAGCCGCTCGACCATGGTAGCGCGCAGTTCCAGGCCTCCAACCTCGAATTCACCTCGGTCGACGTCGGCAACACCGCCAACAACGTCATCCCGGGCCAGGCCCGCGCAAAATTCAACATCCGCTACAACGACAACCACACCCAGGCGAGCCTGCGCGAGCTGGTCGAGACGCGGCTGACAAAAGCCTGCGGCAACCGCATTCGCGCCCGCATCGTCTGGGAGCCCTCGAACTCGAACGTGTTCGTGACCAAGCCCGGCCCGTTCACCGAACTCGCGGTGTCCGCGATCGAGGAAGTGACGGGCCGCAAGCCAGAGCTGTCGACCTCAGGCGGCACCTCGGATGCGCGCTTCATCTCAAGCTATTGCCCGGTGATCGAATTCGGCCTGGTCGGCCAGACCATGCACCAAATCGACGAACGCGTGCCAGTTCAGGATCTGGAGCGGTTGACCAAGGTGTATCGCGGGATTTTGGCGAGGTATTTTGGGTAGGCTCTTCCGCCTGCCCACTCCGCTGTCATCGCCCGACTTGATCGGGCGATCCAGTATTCCAGAGACGACAGTGACTGAGCCGAGAGGCCACGGCGTACTGGATGCCCCGGTCAAGCCGGGGCATGACAGTGGGGGATGTAGCGAGAGTACGCGCCCTCACCCCATCAGTAATCCACCTGCATCAGATACAGCCCGTCCGGCGGGGCGACGATGCCGCAGGCGGCGCGGTTGCGTGCGGCGAGCGCTGCGGAGAGATCATCGGCGGTCCAGCGGCCTTCGCCGACCCACATCAGCGACCCCACCATCGAACGCACCTGGCTGTGCAGGAATGAGCGCGCCGAGGTGACTATGGTGATCTCGCGCCCGTCGCGCAGCACGTCGAGCTGATCGAGCGTCTTCTCCGGCGACCTGGCCTGGCACTCGGTGTCGCGGAAGGTGGTGAAATCGTGCTTGCCGAGCAGGCGTTGTGCCGCCGCATGCATCGCATCGGCGTCGAGCCGGCGCGGCACGCGCCAGGCGTGGCCGGCATCGAGTGCGAGATTGGCGCGAGTGTTGACGATACGGTAGCGGTAGTGGCGCTTGATGGCCGAAAAGCGCGCCTCGAAACTATCAGGCACGATATCCGCTTCGAGCACCGCGACAGGATGCGGGCGCAGATGCGCATTCAAGCCGTCGCGAAAACGGCCTGGCGGAAACTGCTTCGCGACATCGACATGCGCGACCTGGCCGCGCGCATGCACGCCGGCATCGGTGCGCCCGGCGCCGTGCACGCGCGCATCCGCGCCGGTCATCGCCTTGACGGCAGCCTCCAGCGCCCCTTGCACCGAGGGCAGCGTCTCCTGCACCTGCCAGCCGAAGAACGGCGCGCCGTCATATTCGATGGTGAGCTTGTAGCGGGGCATCTTGTCCAGTTTCGCTGTCATCGCCCGGCTCGACCGGGCGATCCAGTACTCCGCAGCCTATCCGTTCGACCGAGACGCCTCGGCGTACTGGATACCCCGCCTTCGCGGGGTATGACAGCGTCAGGTGAATTTGGCGCCGGTCTTCAACGGCACGCCGCGCAGGAAGTCCGCGGCCTGCATGCGTGCCTTGCCTTCGCGCTGGAGCTCGATCAGACGGATTGCGCCCTCGCCGCAGGCGATGGTGAGGTGATCGTCGAGCACCTCACCGGGTGCGCCCGTGCCTTTCGCCAGCTCGCAGCGCAGGATCTTGACCCGCGCATTCTCAAGTTCGGCCCAGGCGCCGGGAAACGGCGACAGGCCGTGGATATGGCGCAGCACCTCGCGAGCGGGCCTGGTCCAGTCGATCCGCGCTTCGGCCTTGTCGATCTTGGCGGCATAGGTGACGCCGTCCTCGCTCTGCTGCTCGAGCTGGAGCCCGCCGCGCGCCAGCGCGGCCATGGCGCGCACCATCAGATCGGCACCGAGCCGCGACAGACGATCGTGCAGATCGAGCGCGGTCATGTTGTCCGTGATCGCGAGCCGTTCCGCCATGGCGACGTCGCCGGTGTCGAGGCCAACATCCATCTTCATCACCATCACGCCGCTCTCGGCATCGCCGGCCATGATGGCGCGGTTGATGGGAGCGGCACCGCGCCAGCGTGGCAGCAGCGAGGCGTGCAGGTTGTAGCAGCCGAGCTTCGGCGCATCGAGGATCGCCTGCGGCAGGATCATGCCATAGGCGACGACGACGGCCGCATCGGCGTCAAAGGCGCGAAATTCTTCCAGCCCCTCCGGCGTTTTCAAAGTCTTCGGCGTCAGCACGGGCACACCGAGCTTTCGCGCAGCCTCTTCCACCGGGGTCGGCTGCAATTGCAGCCCGCGCCGTCCGCCGGGCTTCGGCGCGCGCGTGTACACGGCCGCGATCTCGTGGCCATGCGCGACGAGCTCGAGCAGCGTCGGCACGGAGAAATCGGGCGTGCCCATGAAGATCAGGCGGAGGGGCATCGACAGAGAACCTCACTCCGCGCGCTTGGCGGCTTTCTCGAACTTCTTCAGCACGCGGTCGCGCTTAAGCTTTGACAGATAGTCGACGAACAGCACGCCGTTGAGATGGTCGATCTCGTGCTGGATGCAGGTGGCGTAGAGGCCTTCGGCGTCCTCCTCGTGCACCTTTCCATCGAGATCGGTATAGCGCACCCGCACCTTCGCAGGGCGCTCGACCTCCTCGTAATATTCGGGGATCGACAGGCAGCCTTCCTCGTAGACCGACAGGTCCTCCGAAGAGGCGATGATTTCCGGATTGATGAAGACGCGCGGCTCGGGCTTGGTCTCGCCGTCCTGGTCGGGCTTGGCGAGGTCCATGGTGATCAGCCGCAACGGCTGCGCGATCTGGATCGCCGCGAGCCCGATGCCGGGCGCGTCGTACATGGTCTCGAACATGTCGTCGGCAAGCTTGCGGATCTCCGGCGTGACCTTCTCGATCGGCTTGGAGACCAGACGCAGCTGCTTGTCGGGCAGGATGATGATTTCTCTGAGGGCCATGGCCGCGATTTAAGCCGCGCGTTCGATGCGGTCAATGCGGCCGGGAACCCCGTTAACCCTCCGCTAACCATAAAACTTCAGGTTTCGTTAACCATAAAAATTAACAGAGCATTTACCATAAATGTTCGCTATTCGTTCGTGTCTCGAAGCGAATCGGCTAGAAGCAGGGGCATGAACGAGGTCATTTTCATGCTTGGCGACTGGCCGGTGCGCACCGTGGACGCGCTGATCGGCTTCGGCGCCCTGGTCCTTATCCTGCTGCTCGTGATTGCCGTCGTGATCGCGCGGTCAGGGCGGCGCGGCGCGGAACTCGCGATGGCCAACGCCATCCGCGCCGACGAGCTCGAGGAGCGCATCAGCCAGATGCTGCACGCCCAGAGCGAGGCTGCGGGGCGAGTCGACGCCATGACCCAGACGCTGGCCGGCCGCCAGGCCGACATGGCGCGCGCGGTCAACGAGCGGCTGGATTCGGTGACCCACCGCGTCGGCCAGTCCATGGAGCACTCGACCCGCAACACCATGGAGAGCCTGCACGCGCTGCACGAGCGGCTCGGCATCATCGACAGCGCGCACAAGAACCTCACCGACCTCACCACGCAGGTGACGACCCTGCGCGACGTGCTCGCCAACAAGCAGTCGCGCGGCGCCTTCGGTCAGGCGCGGATGGAAGCGATCGTCCAGGACGGTCTGCCGAAGGGCGCCTACGAGTTCCAGTTCACGCTCTCGACCGGCAAGCGTCCGGACTGCGTCGTGTTCCTGCCCGACCAGCGTCCGCTCTGCATCGACGCGAAATTTCCGCTGGAGGCGATGACCGCGCTGCATGATGCGCGCACCGACGAGGAAAAGCGCATCGCCACGCAGCGGCTGCGCGGTGACGTGATGAAGCATGTCAGCGACATCGCCGAAAAATATCTCGTCGCCGGCGAGACCCAGGAAATGGCGTTGATGTTCGTGCCGTCGGAATCGGTCTACGCCGAGATCCACGACGGTTTCGACGACGTGATCCAGAAGGCGTATCGCGCCCGCGTCGTGCTGGTGTCGCCGTCGCTTTTGATGCTCGCAATCCAGGTGATGCAGCAGATCATGAAGGACGCGCGCATGCGCGATGCCGCCGACCAGATCCAGACCGAGGTGATCAAGCTCGGCGACGACCTCGGCCGCCTGCGCGATCGCGTGCTGAAATTGCAGAAGCACTTTGCCGACGCGAACGAAGACGTCCGCCAGATCCTGATCTCCGCCGACAAGATCGAGAAGCGCGCGGGGCGGATCGAAGAGCTCGATTTCAGCAAGAGCGATGCGCCCGAAGCCCCGCATCTCGTGGCCACCGGCGCTGCCGAGTTGTTCCCGAGGAAGCTCCAGGCGGGGGAGTAGAATATAGAACACACTGTCGTCGCCCGGCTTGACCGGGCGACCCAGTATCCCAGAGACGGCAGATGGGCGGGCGCTGCTACTACGTGTACATTCTCGCCAGCAAGATGGGCGACACGCTCTACATTGGCGTAACGAACGATCTCATCCGCCGCGTGGCCGAACACAAATTGTAGTTAGTCGAGAGCTTCACGAAGGAATAGGGCGTTGTGAAGCTAGTCTATTTCGAGCAATTCGATGATCCCGAGAATGCGATAAAACGCGAGAAGCGCCTGAAAAATGGACGCGCGCCTGGAAGATTGCGCTGATCGAGAAGGATAATCCCGATTGGAACGATCTCTATGCGGAGATCGCGGGCCCTCCATAACTCCGGCCTCTGGAATACTGGGTCGCCCGGTCAAGCCGGGCGACGACACCTCACTTGTGGCTCTCAGAATCTGCTAACACCCTGCCATGACCGCACCCGACGCGACCTCCCCTGCCGGCCCCGGCACGGCCCCCACCTCCTGGCGTGACAGCCTTGCCGTTTACCTGCAGCCGCGGGTGCTGATCGTGCTGTTCCTCGGTTTCTCGTCCGGGCTGCCGCTGGCGCTGTCGGGCTCGACGCTGCTGGTGTGGATGCGGGAATCCGGCGTCGATCTCAAGACCATCGGGCTGTTTGCGCTGGTCGGCACGCCCTACACGCTGAAATTCCTGTGGGCGCCGCTGGTCGATGCGATGCATGTGCCGCTGTTCACGCGCGCGTTCGGGCGGCGCCGCGGCTGGCTGCTGTTCTCGCAATTGCTGCTGATCGCAGCGATCCTGCTGCTGGCGCTGACCGATCCCGCGCGCTCGCCGTTCTACGTCGCGCTCGGCGCATTGCTGGTGGCGACGGCCTCGTCGACGCAGGACATCGTGGTCGACGCCTTCCGCGTCGAGAGCCTGCCGGAGAGCGAGCAGGCCGCCGGCATGGCGTCCTATGTCGCGGCCTATCGCATCGGCATGCTGGTCTCGACCGCCGGCGCGCTGTTCATCGTCTCCGGCTTCGAGAGCACCGGCATCACCCGCACGTCCGCCTGGATGTGGGGCTATGTGGTGATGGCGGCGATGGTGCTGATCGGGACGATGACGGCGCTGGTCGCGACCGAGCCCGAGCAGTCATTGCGGGCGGAAGCCGCGACGCAGACGCAGACCGCGCTCGCGCGCGTGCTGCACGCGGCAATCGGCGCCTTCTCGGAATTCCTGACGCGCAAGGACGCGCTTGCGGCACTCGCCTTCGTCGTGCTGTTCAAGTTCACCGACGCCTTCTCCGGCACGATGACCGCGCCGTTCGTGATCGACCTCGGCTTCTCCCGCAACGACTATGCGGCGATCGTGAAGGGCGTGGGCCTTGCTGCGACTCTGATCGGCGGCTTTGCCGGCGGCTTCGTCGCGCGGCGCTATTCGCTCGCGACCAGCCTCTGGATCGGCGGCGTGGTGCAGGCGCTCGCGAACCTCTCCTTCTCCTGGCTGGCCTTCGTCGGCACCAGCCAATGGGCGCTCGCCTTCGCCATCACCTGTGAGAACTTCACCAGCGCCATCGGCACGGTGATCTTCGTCGCCTATCTTTCGGCGCTCTGCCAGAACCCGCTGCACACGGCGACGCAATATGCGCTGCTCACCGCGCTTGCCGCGGTGGGGCGGACCTATCTCTCGTCAGGCGCCGGCTTCGTGGCTGATACCACCGGCTGGCCGCTGTTCTTCGTGATCTGCATGCTGGTGGCGATCCCGAGCCTGGTGCTGCTGGCCTGGTTGCAGAAGCGCGGGCATTTTGATGCGCTGGGGCCGGTGCGGGTTTAACGCAACGTCGTCATGGCCGGGCTTGTCCCGGCCATCCACGCCTTGCTACGCGGCGCCAAGAACGTGGATGCCCGGGACGAGCCCGGGCATGACGAAAAACAGATGCGCTTATATGTGTGGCGGGCAAACGGGGCGCCCCCTACTGCTTCTTGATCAGGCTCCATTTCGTGATCACGGCCTCGCTCATCTGGCCGGGATCGCTGGCGCAGGCGATCTCGTCGACCTTGACCGAGATCTCCTTGCCGGCGAACGTCTTCAGCTGTGCGGCCTGCGCATCGCCGCTGGGAACGAGCTGGAAGGTTTCGGGTCCGGTCTCGAGATTGCACAGCCCGCTCGGCGGCGGCAGCCGGCGCGGCTCGGAGGTGATCTGGTAGGTCGCAACCCGCTTGCCGACGTTCTTGACGTCGCGCACTTTCATCGTGTTCAGCTCGCCCGACAGCACCTCCCCGGCATTGATCGGCTTGCCGGGCTTCGACGGCGGCGGAGCCCCGTCGTCCTGTTGCGCGGAGATGGCCGGCGTCGCCAGCATCGTCAGCGTCGCGACCAAAGCCCATCGTGTGGCGAAAAGTTTCGTCATGTCGTCCGTTCCGTAAGTCTGGATGGCTAGAACAGGGTGCGCTGCCGCATCGCGGCCGATAGCGTACCTTCATCGAGATAATCAAGCTCGCCGCCGACCGGCACACCATGGGCGAGCCGGGTTACTTTTACGTTGGCGTCCTGAAGCAGGTCGGTGATGTAGTGTGCCGTGGTCTGGCCGTCGACGGTGGCATTCAGCGCCAGGATGACCTCATGCACCTGCGCCTCATGCGCGCGCGCGACCAGCGCCTCGATGGTGAGGTCCTGCGGGCCCACGCCGTCGAGCGGCGACAATGTCGCGCCCAGCACGTGATAGCGCCCTTGAGTGGCATTGGCCCGCTCCAGCGCCCAGAGATCGGCAACGTCGGCGACGACGACGATGATCGAGGGGTCGCGCCTCGGATCGGTGCAGACCGTGCAGGGACTTTGCGTGTCGATGTTGCCGCAGGTCTTACAGACCTGGACCTTCTCGAGTGCGACCTGCATGGCCGAGGACAGCGGTATCATCAGCGCTTCGCGCTTCTTGATCAGATGCAACGCGGCGCGCCGCGCCGAGCGCGGACCGAGGCCCGGCAGCCGCGCGAGAAGCTGGACCAGCCGCTCGATTTCAGGACCCGCAACAGCGCCCATCCTACTGGCCGAACAGCCCCGACAGCCCCGGCGGCAGGCCGAGCCCGCCGGTGAGCGACTGCATCTTCTCCTGCATGGCGGCTTCCGCCTTGCGGCGGGCCTCGCCGAACGCGGTGACGAGCAGATCCTCGAGCACCTCGCGCTCTTCCGCCTTCATCAGCGAAGGATCGATCTTGACGCCCTTGACGTCCATCTTCGCGGTCATGCGCACGGCGACGAGACCGCCGCCGGAGATGCCCTCGACCTCGACGTTGGCGAGCTGGTCCTGCATCTCCTGCATCTTGGATTGCAGCTGCTGCGCCTGCTTCATCATGCCGAAAATATCGACCATCGGTGTTGTCCTTGGAAAATTGGCTCTAGAGATCGTCGCCGTCGGAACCGTCGGGCGGATCGTCACTGCCATAGTCGGCGTTAATATCGGATTCCGGCGCCTCGGGGGCAAGCCTGCGGACCTCGACGACCTTCGCACCCGGAAACCGCGACAGCACCTCGCGCACGCGCGGATCGGCCTCGGCGGTGCGCGCACGTTCCTGCTTGGCCGCCTGGCTCACCGAGCGCAGCGTCGGCTGGCCCGGCTCGTTGGAGACGATCACGGTCCAGCGGCGCCCGGTCCAGAGCTCGAATTTTCGCGCGAGATCGGAAATCATGGTCTTGGAGGCGTTTGGCTCGAGCGCGACTTCCAGCCGGCCCTCCTCGAAACGAACGAGGCGCATGTCGCCTTCGAGCGCGCCCTTGGTCAGGAGGTCGCGCTTCTGCCCGGCCAGGGCAACGAGCTGGGTGAAGCTCGTGACGCGCAACACGGGCGCGGCAGCTTGCGGATCCGGCGCGGGCGTTGCCATCTGCGGACGGGCACCACCGCCGCCGAACGAGGACGGTGACGAATTCGGCATGCGAACGGGAGCCGCGGACGCCACCGGCCCGGCCGGCGCGTTGTGCGCGGCACTGCCGCCGCTCAGGACCGACGAGCCGACGCCGCCGTTCTGCTCCAGCATCTTGATCGCTTCGTCCGGCGTCGGCAGGTCGGCGACATAGGCGATGCGCACCAGCACCATCTCGGCGGCTGCGGCGGGCCGCGTCGCGGCCTGCACCTCGGTGATGCCCTTGAGCAGCATCTGCCACATCCGCGACAGCACGCGCATCGAGATCTTCGAGGCGAAATCGCGCGCGCGCACGCGCTCGGTCTCGCCATAGGCGACGTTGTCGGCGGTCGCCGGCACGATCTTCACGCGGGTGACGAAATTGACGAATTCGGCGAGATCCGAGAGCACGACGATCGGATCGGCGCCGACGTCGTACTGGTCGCGGAACTCCCTAAACGCGGACGCGATGTCGCCGCGCGCCAGAGAATCGAAAAGATCGATGACACGGGTGCGGTCGGCGAGCCCCAGCATCTGCCTGACGGCATCGGCCTTCACGGTGCCTGCCGCATGCGCGATCGCCTGATCGAGCAGCGAGAGCGAATCGCGCACCGAGCCTTCCGCGGCGCGCGCGATGATACCGAGTGCTTCGGGCTCGATCTCGACGTTTTCCTTGGCCGCGATATTGGCGAGATGCTTCATCAGCACGTCGGCCTCGACGCGGCGCAGGTCAAAACGCTGGCAGCGCGACAGCACCGTGACCGGAACCTTGCGGATCTCAGTCGTTGCGAACACGAACTTGGCGTGCTCCGGCGGTTCCTCCAGCGTCTTCAGGAAGGCGTTGAACGCCGCCGTCGACAGCATGTGGACTTCGTCGATGATGTAGACCTTGTAGCGGGCGCTGGCCGGCGCGTAGCGGACGCTGTCATTGATCTGACGGACGTCGTCGACGCCGGTGTGCGAGGCCGCGTCCATCTCCAGCACGTCCATGTGCCGGCTTTCCATGATGGCCTGGCAATGCACGCCGAGCGTCGGCATCTGGACCGTCGGGCCCTTCACCGAGCCATCCGGCATCTCGTAGTTGAGCGCGCGGGCAAGGATGCGCGCAGTGGTGGTCTTGCCGACCCCGCGGACGCCGGTGAGGATCCAGGCCTGCGGAATGCGACCGGTCTCGAATGCATTTGAGACGGTGCGGACCACGGCTTCCTGGCCGATCAGATCGTCGAATGAGGAAGGACGGTATTTCCGCGCCAGCACCCGGTAGGGCGTGCTGGCCCGGCCGGCGCTTTCAGGGTTGGGAGGGGCGCCAGCGTCGGTCATCGGTCGATCCGCAATGAAGTGTCTTTCGGCCGGCTTTGCGGAAAGGAGCGCGCTGGCGGCCCGAGCCGCCGGCGCAATTCGCTCGGAAAAAACAGGTAGGAGACTGACGAGCGACCCGATCCGGACCTCGTTAGGGCTGCTTCCTTCCGGACCTGACCCGGTTGGCGAGTGGCTCGTCCACCGCCAATCTCCCGGCCCCTATTTGGGGCCAAAAGGACCGGAAAGCAAGCGGGTATCGGCTTGAACAGGCGCGGCTTCATGGTGGCTTGCCCAGCATCCGGGCAATTCCTGGTCTGCCCAGCCGATAGGCTGTGCTTTCACTGCCGGAGGCGCCTTGGTAAGAACGCTGCCGGAACTTCTTCCAACAGAAAAGCGATTGATCCCAATGGTTACACGTCGTGATGTTGCATCGATTGTCGGACTTGGCGCGATTGGCGCGGCGACGCTGGCCTCCCCTGCCGTGGCGCAGACCGCCGATACCAACGAATCGACCTTCGCCCGCATCCGCCGCACCAAGAAGATGCGGATCGGCGCGGTCGGCGGCGGCGCGCCCTATTACATGAAGGATCTTTCGACCGGCCAGTGGAAAGGCTTTTACGTCGACATCGCCAAGGCGCTCGCCGAGGACATGGAGGCCGAGCTCGAGATCACCGAGACCACCTGGGGCAATTCGGTGCTCGACCTCCAGTCCAACAAGATCGACATCTTCTTCGGCCTCAACCCGACCCCGAAGCGCGCGCTGGTGGTCGACTTCTCGGTGCCGGTCTTCAACAACGCCTTCGGCATCCTCTGCAAGAAGGACTTCAAGCCGAAGAGCTGGGCCGAGCTGAACTCGCCCGACGTCAAGATCGCGGTCGACCAGGGCTCCTCGCACGACCAGGTCGTGAGCCGCCTGACGCCGAAGGCGCAGATCTCGCGGCTGAAGACCGCCGACGACGCCACCGCCGCGCTCCAGACCGGCCGCGTCGACGCGCAGTGCCTGATCACCATGCTGTCGCTCACGGTGCTGAAGAAAAATCCCTCGCTGGGCCAGTTCGTGCTGCCGACGCCGATCTTTGCTACCACGTCGAACGCCGGCTTCCGCCGCGAGACCGACAAGACCTGGCGCGACTACGTCAACACCTGGATCGACTTCAACAAAGGCCTCGGCTTCATTCGCAACGCCATCATCACCAACATGGAGCTGGTGGGCGTGACCGAGGCGGACATTCCGCCGGGCGTTTCGCTGTAGTCTTCCACTGTCATTCCGGGGCGCCCAAAGGGCGAACCCGGAATCTCGAGATTCCGGGCTCGATGCTTCGCATCGCTCCGGACGACAATGCCGGCGGTCAAGGCGTTCGACGAGTAACACACGCATGTATCAGTGGGACTTCGGCATCCTCTGGAGCTATCGCTGGCTCTTTCTCAACGGGCTCGGCGTCACCGTAGGCTTCACCGTGGTCATCGTCGTGCTTGGCCTCGTCTTCGGCCTGTTCGGCGCGTTCGGCACCCTGTCGCGCTTTCGCGCGGTGCGCCTGCTCGCGCTCACCTTCATCGAGGCGTTCCGCTGCACGCCGATCCTGGTGCAGCTGATCTGGTTCTATTACGCGCTGCCGATCCTGGCGGGTGTCGAGATGACCCCAATCACGGCGTCGGCGCTGGCGCTGTCGCTCTATGGCGGCTCGTTCTATTCGGAGATCATCCGCGGCGGCATCATCTCGATCGACCGCGGCCAGTCCGAAGCCGGTGCCGCGCTCGGTATGACCCCGGGACAGAGCATGCGGCGCATCGTGCTGCCGCAGGCGATCAAGCGCATGATCCCGGCGCTGATGAACCAGTCGATCATCCAGTTCAAGAACACCTCGCTGGTCTCGGTGCTGGCGGTGCCTGATCTGGTCTATCAGAGCCAGGTCGCCGCCCATGACAGCTACCGTCCGCTGGAAACCTACACCGCCGTCGCGGTCGCCTATGCGGCGATCCTGATCCCCCTGACCATCATGGTCCGGCGCGGCGAGAAGCGACTGGCGGTCGGCGAATGAGCGACACCTCTTCCAAGATCGAGATCCGGGCGCTGCGCAAAAGCTTTGGCAGCAACGAGGTTTTGAAGAGCATCAGCCTGGATGTCGCGAAGGGCGGCGTCGTGGCGCTGATCGGCCCGTCCGGCTCCGGCAAGTCGACGCTGCTCCGCTGCATCAACCTCCTGGTGACGCCCGACGGCGGCAGCGTTCGCGTCGGCGACACCCGCTTTTCGTTCGGCGAGGGTACGAAGCTCCCCGATGTGAAGACGCTGGCCAAATTCCGTACCACCACCGGCATGGTGTTCCAGCATTTCAATCTGTTCCCGCACATGACGACGCTGCAGAACGTGATGGAGGGACCGGTCACGGTGCGGCGCATGGCCAAAGCGGACGCCGAGAAGCTGGCGCGGGCCCAACTCACGAAGGTGGGCCTTGCAGAGAAGGCCGACCAATATCCGGCAACGCTCTCCGGCGGACAGAAGCAGCGCGTCGCGATTGCGCGGGCGCTCGCCATGGAGCCGGACGTGATGCTGTTCGACGAGGTCACCTCCGCGCTCGATCCCGAGCTTGTCGGCGAGGTCTTGAACGTCATGCAGCAGCTGGCGTCGGAGGGCATGACCATGGTGATCGTCACCCACGAGATCGCCTTTGCCCGCGAAGTCGCCGACCGTCTGATCTTCATGCGCGACGGCGTCGTGGTCGAGGAAGGCCCGGCGCGACAGGTGATCGACAATCCGCAGGAAGGAGCGACGCGCGCGTTCCTCAGCCATTTCCACCGCACCGGCGCGCTGCCGCCGGTTACAACGGCATCGTGATGTCCGAAATCGATCGCGTCTATCTTGTCACCGGCGCCGCCAGCGGCATCGGCCGCGCCACCGCAAAACTGCTCGCGGGGCCCGGCACTGCGCTGCTGCTGCACACGCGCTCCAACGCAGCCGGCCTCGACGCCACGGCGGCGGAAGCCGAAGCGCAAGGCGCGATCGTCGCAAAATGCCTCGGCGATCTCGCCGAGGAGACCGCGGCCACCGACACCGTCGCCGCTACGCAACGTGCCTTCGGCCGGCTCGACGGATTGATCCTGATCGGCGGCCATGCCCGGCGCGGCAGCGCCATCGGTACGCCGGCGGATCAGTTCCGCAAGGCAATGGACGAGTCGGCGCTGGCGTTCACACGGTTGGTGGACGCCGCGCTGCCGCTGCTGCGTGCAGGGCGAGATTCGCGGATCGTGGCGGTGTCGTCGTTCGTCGCTCACGCGATCCGGCCGGAGTTCGCGCCCTTTGCAGCGACGGCCGCGAGCCGCTCCGCGCTCGAAGCGCTGGTGCGGCTCACCGCAGTCGAGCTCGCCAGGGAGGGCATCACCGTCAACGCCGTCGCGCCGGGCCTGATCGTCAAGGACAAGCCCAGCGAAAGCCGGCTTACACCCGAGCAGATCGCCGCGACCGAGACGCTGATCCCGATGGGCCGCCGCGGGCGACCGGAGGAAGTCGCCGAGATCATCGCCTTCCTGGCATCCCCAAAAGCATCCTACGTCACCGGCCAGGTCTGGCACGTCAATGGAGGCCTGACATGACCGAAGCCACCATCGAACGTCTCAGGCTGTTCCTGATCGAGAGCCCGATCAAGATGGCGCGCCTCCAGGGCGTCGGCAACGTCAAGGGTACGGTGAAGCGCGTGCTGCTGGAGCTCACGTCGAGCGACGGCGTGATCGGCTGGGGCGAGGCGGCACCATGGGAAGTGTTCACGGGAACGCCGGAAGCGGCGTTCGCCGCGCTCGACATCTATTTGCGGCCAATCGTGCTCGGCAAGTCGGTGCGCCGCATCCGCGCGCTGATGGCCGAGCTCGATCGTGCGCTGGTCGGACATGCCGAAGCCAAGGTCGCGATCGAGATGGCGCTGCTCGACATCGTCGGCAAGTCGTCGGGACTTTCGGTCGCCGACCTGCTCGGCGGGCGCGTACGCGACACGATCCCGCTGTCGTTCTCGATCGCCGATCCGGATTTCGCCGCCGATCTCGAACGCATGCGGAAGATGGTTCCGGACGGCAATTTGATCTACAAGGTCAAGACCGGCGTGAAGCCGCATCGCGAGGATCTCGATCATCTCGCGGCGATCCGGAAAGAATTCGGCGACAAGGTCGATCTACGCGTCGATTACAACCAGGCGCTGGCGCCGTTCGGCGCCATCAAAATCCTGCGCGATATCGAGCAGTTTGCGCCGACCTTCATCGAGCAGCCGGTGCCGCGCAAATTTCTCGACGTGATGGCGCAGCTCACCGCGGCGCTGGAAACGCCGGTGCTCGCCGACGAAAGCTGTTTCGACCGCCGCGACATGATGGAGGTGGTGCGCCGCGAGGCGGCAGATGCCGTCTCGATCAAGCTGATGAAGGCCGGCGGCCTGTTCGAGGCGCAGGCGATCATGGCGATCGCTGACATCGCGGGCCTGCCCGGCTATGGCGGCACGCTGTGGGAGGGCGGCATCGGGCTTGCCGCCGGCACGCAGCTGATCGCCGCGACGCCGGGCATCTCGCTCGGCTGCGAATTCTACATGCCGCATCATGTGCTGACCGAGGACGTGCTGGAAGAGCGCGTCGCCAATCGCGGCGGCCACGTCGTGGTGCCGGACGGTGCCGGCCTCGGCATCCGCGTCAGCGAAGCCTCGGTCCGCGCCAATGCGCGGGTGTTGGCGGAGGGGTAAAGGCACGCCCCCACGTCGTCCTGGCGAAAGCCAGGACCCATTGCCCTAAAGAGAAGTTGCGGCACGAGGTCGGTAACCCCGAAATCTTCGCCAAACCCAATCCGATGGTAATGGGTCCTGGATCGGCGCTGCGCTTGTCCAGGACGACGATCGCGTATGCCGCCTCTGCGGAGCGCCATCCTTCCCCAATCAGATTCCGTATCGTATGGTCGCAGCAAATATTCAGGGGTTCCGCCCCGCCATGCCCGATCCCATCGGGCCATCCGGAAACTTTTATGTCCGAACCCGCCTGGTCGCTGCACTCCCGCCTGAAAGAGGACACTATCGACATCGGCGATTTGCCGCTGTGCAAGGTCTTGGTCATCAAGGACGCGCATTATCCCTGGCTGCTGCTGGTGCCGCGACGCGCCGACGCGGTGGAGATCATCGACCTCGACGAGGTGCAGCAGGCGCAATTGATGACGGAGATCTCCCGCGTCTCGCGCGCGCTGAAGGAGATCACCCAATGCGACAAGCTCAACATCGCGGCACTCGGCAACCTCGTGCCGCAGCTTCACGTCCACATCATCGCGCGCCGCACCAGTGACGCCGCCTGGCCGCGGCCGGTCTGGGGCGTGATGCAGCCCTTGGCGCACGACGCCACCGAGGTGCAGAGTTTCATCAGCGCGCTTCGCCGCAAGATCTGGTTGGGCTGAAAGAACAAGAAATGTCAGCATTCGACTCGTTTCCACTGGGACAACCCGCCTTCGTCACCAACATTCTCGACCGCGCCGCGCATCTGCGCCGCGACGACGAAAAGCTGTTCGCGATGGAGCAGAAGCCGTCGTCGCGCGCCTATGTGGTCTATCGCGACTCACTGCTGGTGAAGCGCGAGGGCGACAAAGTGCGCGCGCTGCTCGGAATCGACGAGGCGTTGAAATGCGGCGCCAATCCCGGCACGATCTTCTTAGGCTTGCGCGGCGGCGCCGCGATGTTCGGGATGGGCCTGTCGCAGGCCGCGTCCGAGAAGCTGATCGGGCGCGAGGACTACGCCCTCAGCGAGCTGCGCGGCATGGCGATGCAGGGCGCGGTGCCGCCGGAGGAGCTGTCGGCGATCGCGATGGCGAAGTCGATGGTGAGCTGGCATCAGCGCCACGGCTATTGCGCCAATTGCGGCACGCGTACCGCGATGAAGGAAGGCGGCTGGAAGCGGGAGTGCCCGAGTTGCAAGGCCGAGCATTTCCCGCGCACCGACCCTGTCGTGATCATGCACGTCGCCGCCGGCGACAAATGCCTGCTCGGCCGCCAGAAGCAGTTTCCGCCGGGCATGTATTCCTGCCTCGCCGGCTTCGTCGAGGCCGCCGAAACCATCGAGGACGCGGTGCGCCGCGAGATTTTCGAAGAATCCGGGATTCGCTGCACCGAGGTGCAATATTACATGACCCAGCCCTGGCCCTATCCGTCGTCGCTGATGATCGGGTGCAGCGCGCGGGCGGTGAGCGAGGACATCGTCGTCGATCACTCCGAGTTGGAGGATGCGCGCTGGTTCACGCGCGAGGAGGCGGCCTTGATGCTGACGCGGACGCATCCTGACGGGCTCGCCGGCCCGCATCCGTTTGCGATTGCGCATCACCTGCTCGGCCGCTGGGTGCACGACAAGAGCTGAGACGGAGATGGCTGCACCAGGGATCGCGCCGCGCATCCTCTGCATCGGCATTCCCGTGCGCGACCTGACCTTTCGTGTCGAAACCGTGCCCGCGCGCGGCAGCAAGGCGAATGCCAGGCATCTCGCGGAGATTTGCGGCGGCAACGCACTCAATGCCGCGATCGCTATCGCTCGGCTTGGTGGCCGCGTCGCGTTCGCAGGTCCGATGGGCGATGCGCAGGAGACGTCGAGCGGCTTCATTCTCGACCGCATGACATCCGAAAATATCGACACAAGCCATATCGTGCGCATACCTGATGCGAGCACGCCCGTCTCTGCCATCATCATTGACGCGACGGGCGAGCGAACGCTCACGATCTATCGCGATCCGGCCCTGTGGACAGTCGAGCTGCCCGACGCCGACAAGCTGCTCGCCGATTGCCGGGCGGTTCTCGTCGAAAGCCGCTGCGCCGCGTTCGCAACTTCGCTCTGCACCGAGGCACGCCGGCGCGGCATTGCCGTCATCGTCGGCGTCGACCGCGCGATGTCGTTGCAGGACAGCCTGCTCACGGCCGCCTCACATCTGCTGTTCGCCAGTGACCAGTTGCAGGAGACAGCCGGCATCCCCGATGACGGCGCGGCATTGAAGCGCCTGGCCGCGCTCACGCCCGCCTTCCTCGCCGCCACCCGCGGTCCGTATGGCACGATCTGGCTGAACGAGACCGGCGCATTGGAGCAGACGCCGGCCTTCCCGGTTCAGGCCGTCGATACGCTCGGCGCCGGCGACGTCTTCCATGGCGCCTTCACGCTTCGCTTCGCCGAAGGTGGCGGCGTGCGGCAGGCGCTGCGATTCGCCGCGGCCGCCGCGGCGCTGAAATGCACCCGTCATGGTGGCGGCCTGGCCGCCCCGCAACGCGTTGAAGTTGAAGAGCTTTTGAGCACGTCGCCGGCGGCGACGTTGGAGCGGGCGCCAAGATTATAGACTTGCTATAGAAAGATTTTCTCTATATCAGGGAAAACGTCCCTTGAAATGGAACAAAGTTCTTCAAATGACCGATCTCGCCGTCCCACTCCCCGAGACCAGCCGCCGCCTCGACGCCATCGACCGCAAGATTCTGATGGTGCTGCAGGACGATGCCTCCCTCTCCGTCGCCGAGATTGGCGACCGCGTCGGCCTGTCCTCGACCCCCTGCTGGAAGCGCATCCAGCGCTTGGAGGCCGACGGCGTGATTACCAAGCGGGTGGCGCTGGTCGACCAGAACAAGATCGGGCTCGGCATCTCCGTGTTCGTGTCGGTCGAGAGCTCCGACCATTCCGACGCCTGGCTCAAGAGGTTCGCCGACGCCGTCAGCGCCATGCCTGAGGTGATGGAGTTCTATCGCATGGCCGGCGACGTCGATTACATGCTGCGCGTCGTCGTCGCGGACATGCAGGCCTATGACGTGTTCTACAAGAAACTGATCAGCGCCGTGCCGCTGAAGAACGTCACCTCGCGCTTCGCGATGGAGAAGATCAAGTCGGTCACCGCGCTGCCGATCCCGGCTGTGGTTGCGGCTTAAGGCTCACCACACGCAAACTGTCGTCGCCCGGCTTGACCGGGCGATCCAGTATTCCAGAGACGATGATGGGGTACGGATAAGCCGCGGCGTACTGGATGCCCCGGTCAAGCCGGGCATGACAGCAGGTGAGACTAGCCTCGCGCCTCAAATCTTCTGATTGTACTCGCCGACTTCGGGATGGGTGCGCAGCACGCTGTTCACCATCTCGAACATGTCGTGCATGCGCTGCTCGGAGACCGGGCTCTCGACCACGACAACGAGCTCGGGCTTGTTGGAGGAGGCCCGCACCAGGCCCCAGCTGCCGTCCTCGACCGTGACGCGGACGCCGTTGACGGTGACGAGATCGCGGATCGACTGGCCGCCGATCTTGGCGCCATTGGCCTGCAAGGCCTCGAAGTGCTTTACCACCTTGTCGATGACGCCGTATTTGGTCTCGTCGGCGCAATGCGGCGACATCGTCGGCGACGACCAGGTCTTCGGCAGCGCGTTCTTGAGATCGGCCATCGACTTGCCGGGGGCGCGGTCAAGCATATCGCAGATCGCCAGCGCCGAGACGAGACCGTCGTCATAGCCGCGTCCATAAGGCTTGTTGAAGAAGAAGTGGCCGGACTTCTCGAAGCCGGCGAGCGCACCCGTCTCATGGGTGCGGCGCTTCATGTAGGAATGGCCGGTCTTCCAATAGGTGGTTTTTGCACCCTGCTTCTGCAGCACCGGATCGGTGATGAACAGGCCGGTCGACTTCACGTCGACGATGAACTGCGCGTCCTTGTGGATCGCGGACATGTCGCGCGCCAGCATCACGCCGACCTTGTCGGCAAAGATCTCCTCGCCGGTGTTGTCGACGACGCCGCAGCGATCGCCGTCGCCATCGAAGCCGAGACCCACATCGGCCTTGTGCTGCAGCACCGCGTCGCGGATCGCGTGCAGCATCTCCATGTCTTCGGGGTTCGGATTGTATTTCGGGAAGGTGTGGTCGAGCTCGGTGTCGAGCGGGATCACCTCGCAGCCGATCGCCTCCAGCACCTGCGGCGCGAATGCGCCGGCGGTACCGTTGCCGCAGGCCGCGACGACCTTGAGCTTGCGCTTGAGCTTCGGGCGGCTGGTGAGATCGGCGATGTAGCGCGCCGGATAATTCTCGTGGAATTGATAGGAGCCGCCGGCCTTGTTCTTGAACTCGGCGCCCAGCACGATCTCCTTCAGCCGCGTCATCTCGTCGGGACCGAAGGTCAGCGGGCGGTTGGCGCCCATCTTCACGCCGGTCCAGCCATTGTCGTTGTGTGAGGCCGTGACCATGGCGCAGCAGGGCACGTCGAGGTCGAACTGCGCGAAATAGGCCATCGGCGTCACCGCGAGCCCAATGTCGTGCACCTTGCAGCCTGCTGCCATCAGGCCGGAGATCAGCGCATATTTGATCGAGGCCGAATAGCCGCGGAAATCATGACCGGTGACGATCTCCTGGCTGACGCCGAGTTCTGCGATCAGCGCGCCCAGCCCCATGCCGAGCGCCTGGATTCCCATCAGGTTGATTTCCTTCTGGAACAGCCAGCGCGCGTCGTATTCGCGAAAGCCCGTGGCCTTCACCATCGGCTCGGATTCGAAGGCATAGGTGTTGGGCAGCAACACGGATTTCGGCTTGGGGAACATTGAGACGGTCTCGTGAAAAAGAGCCAGGATTTGATGCAGCCTTAGCGAATGCCGGGCTGCAGCGGAAGGCGGGAATGGCAGCTTATGGATGATAATTGCGGCAGTTTGGTAACGGGGAAATCTGTCCGCGAGAGCGATCGAAATAGAGATTTTCTTTAAATATGTGTCGCCGTCGCCTTTGGGAGGACCTTTACTGCTCCAGCACCATCTGACCGTTGGCGTATTCGAAGCGCCTGAGGCGGGAGAGGAAGGAGAGACCGAGCAGGTTCTCGGACAGTGCTTCGTCGGGCAGCACCATGGCATCGACGTCGCGCACGATTAGGCCGCCGACATCGAGCATGGCGATGCGAGTGCGCGCGGCCTTGATGGTGCCGTTGGCGGTGGAGACGGTGGCGTTGTAATCGCTGCGCGAGGGACGCAGGCCGAAGCGGGCGGCCGAGGTCTCGTTCAGCGCGACCACGGAGGCGCCGGTGTCGACCATGAAGCCGATGCGCTGGCCTTCGATCCGGCCCTCGGTTTGGAAGTGGCCGCGGCCGTCGCGGGGGATGTTGAGGCTGCGGCCGCCGGCCGCCGCGGTGGACGCGACTGCGACCGTACGCGGCACCGACGTCGCCGAGGCGGAGCTCATCCTGTCCGCCATCTGCGCCATGAAGGTGCCGAGGCCGATCATGATCGCCGCGAAGATCATTATGTTACGCATCACACCACTCGAAGCCGAAGCTCGATTTCACCACGCGGAAGGCCGCTCCGCGAGCGACGCTGCGGCCAGAGCGGTGCTATTTTGACGAAAAGGATGAGCGGACGGTTAATGCGCCGGTGTCGCGGATACGACATATGCTCATCCTGAGGTGCCCGCGAAGCGCGGGTCTCGAAGGGCCCGGCCACCAGCGGGGCCGTCATCCTTCGAGACGCTTGCTACGCAAGCTCGTCAGGATGAGGAATTGGCAACGGCGCCTGGGACTAGAACGGGCTCACCGAGAAATACCGCAGCCACAGATCGGTGTAGCGGCCCTTCTCCCAGACGCGGAACATCGCCCAGTTCAGGGCCTGGCGCAGCACGTCGTTGCCCTTGCGCACGGCGATGCCAATGCCCTCGCCGAAGAAACGGCTCTCGACGAAGGGGCCGCCGGAGAAGGCGCAGCAATCGCCGGAATCCGTGCCGTTGATCCAGAACGCGAGCGCGATGGCGTCGCCGAAGATGAAATCGACCTCGCCCTTGCGCAAGGCGCCGCGCATAGCGTCGTCGTTGGGATAGGGGTGCAGCTCGGCGTCGGTGAACAGGGCCTTGAGATAGGCCTCATGCGCGGAGCCGGAGATGACGCCGACCTTCTTGCCTTCGAGATATTCGGGCCGGATCTCCGGCATCACCGCGTCCTTGCGCGAAGCAAAGCGCGCAGGCACGCGGTAATAGGGATCGGTGAAGTCGACCCGGGCGCGGAGCTGCGGACTCACCGCCATCGAGGCGATGATGGCATCGCCCCGGTTGGAGGAGAGCGCATCGACCAGCGTCTCGAAGCGCCGCATCTGCACCGTGCAAGTGACCTTGATCTCCTCGCACAGCGCACGCGCGAAGTCGACGTTGAAGCCGGCCGGATTGCCGTCGGCGCCGGTGTAATTGAACGGCGGATAGTCGGTCTCGGTCAGGAAACGGATCACGGTCAGGCGCGACAGGTCCGGCCGCTCTGGCCGCCGCCGCGGGTCCCAGAAACCCGGCACCGCCTGCGGGGCGGCTTGCGGCGCGACCTGAGGTGAGGCTTGCGGCGCCGTTGGGGGCTGCTTGGCCGGGGCCTGCGCCTGCGCGGACGGCGCAGCAGCGAGCGCGCAGACGCCGACGACCAGCCCGGTCAGCAAGCCACGGGCGGATTTGGACGATTTCGCCTGTTGCGATGGAGCCATCGGCTGAAATGAACGATTTTCGTTGGGATCGGAGGGCCTTATAGCCCATCCGGCCGGGAACGCGAGCGCGGATTGCGGTCAATAGGGGAGCCTACAGATACCGCTTCAACTCCCCTGCGGCTTCTTCCGGCGTGCGCTTCAGGTTGAACGGCGAGACGAAGCGGCCGTCGCGATCCATCAGATAGATCAGCGCCGTGTGGTCCATGGTGTAGTCGCCGTCCTTGGTCGGGACCTTCTTGGCATAGACCCGGTAGGAGGTGATCACCTTGGCGGTCTCGGCAGGATCGCCGCTCAGCCCTTCGAGGTGCGGGTCGAAGCTCGACAGATAATCCTTCATCGCGGCCGGCGTATCGCGCTCGGGATCGACCGAGATGAAGACGGCATTGACCTTGTCGGCGTCCTTGCCCATCGCGCGCAGCACTTCCGAGATCTCGAACAGCGAGGTTGGGCAGACGTCGGGACAATGGGTGTAGCCGAAGAAGATCAGGGTCGGCTTGCCCTTGAGGTTCTTGTCGGTGACGGTCTTGCCGTTCTGGTCGGTGAGCTGGAACGGGCCGCCGATCGCGGCCGGCTGCGCCACCTTGCCGACCCCGCCCATGGCCCAGAATACGATCAGCAGCCCGAGGACGAGGCTTGCGGCGAAGGCGGTCGCGATCACCAGCGGACGGGCGGTAGGGCTCATGAGCGGAAAACTTCCTGTCGCGTGTCAGAAGCAGGCGGCAAGACCGGTCCTGATCATTTCGAAGAACACCTGGCTGCCGTAGTGGAACCAGAGCGCGAGCGCGCCGAGCACGACCAGGCCGCCGACGCCAGCACCTGCCAACAGCAGCACGACCGGCGTCCGGCCGGCAGTGGGCGAATTGTCCGATACAGGATGGGCGGGGTGCAGTGGTTGAGCCATGACAACGATCGGGGTGAAGGGTTCCCTGCCTTTCAAATAGGCGCTGGGACGGGGCCGGGCAAGCGCGGCGGGCGGGCTGGAGAACTTGTGATACGGAGGTTCTCCGTCATGCCCGGGCTTGCGCGGCCGAAGCCGCTTCCGCGAGGCGAAGGCCCGGGCATCCACGTGATTCTCGCCCGGGCCAAAAACGTGGATGGCCGGGACATAGGCGAGCGAAAGCGACGCCCGGCTATGACGAGAATTCAGGGTTGAACGGAAGCAACGACGGCGCGGCCTACCGCGACGATGGCTTGTTGGCCGAGGCCTGCGCGTCGAGGTAGCAAGGCTTGTACATAGCCTGGAGCTGCCGGCCCTTCAGGAAGAGCATATGCGGGGTGAGGCCGCCGCGCTGATTGATCCAGCGCTTCACCTGCGAGGGATACATCGCATAGAGCATCTGGGTCGCTTCGGTATTGGTGACGGCGCGGCCGTTGCTGCCGAAATCCCACGCGGCGTGGAAGCCCAGTGTGGCGTGCGACGTCACGCAGATGCGGTCAGGCGGGATGGCGCCGAGGACGATGGTGCAGGCAGAGGCGCAGAGACCGTCGATGATGACGGTATCGCCCGACTGTCGCAGGTCCTGGTATTTGTCGACGTAGGTTCCGATCCGGCCGCCGCGGTCATCCGCGATCCGAACCACCGCGTGAGAAGCGCCCATGCTCGCGATCAGGAGAACCGCCGCAAGCAACCCCGTCAGAAACTTCATTGGCCCCCGCCCCAGTCGAATTCGAATCTGTGTGTCAGGTGGTGATGCCCTGCTAGGGTCCGTCGTAACCGCGGTTTTGTCTAGGCATGCCGGCTCGCTCAAAACAAATTCAAATCCAGTGTTGCGCCGGCGCTGCACTCAGCCGGTCTTTTTCCCGAAGTGGAACAAGTTAACGATGTCTTACGCGCCGTCCTCTTGATCTCAGTTGCAACCGCCGGCTTCAATCCGGGCAACTACAGGGAGGAACCTGTGGAGGGCGAAACACATGGAGGGGGAAACATATGGCCGAACAGATGGCTGAAGAGACTGACGTCATCGTTGTCGGCGCAGGACTGTCGGGCCTGGTGGCCGCAACCGAGATCGCGGACGCCGGCAAGCGCGTAATCGTGGTCGACCAGGAGGGCGAGCAGTCGCTCGGCGGCCAGGCGTTCTGGTCGTTCGGCGGATTGTTCCTGGTCGATTCGCCGGAGCAGCGCCGGCTCGGCATCAAGGACTCCTTCGACCTCGCGATGCAGGACTGGCTCGGCACCGCCGGCTTCGACCGCGACGAGGATTTCTGGCCGCGGCAATGGGCCGAAGCCTATGTGGCGTTCGCGGCCGGCGAGAAGCGTGCATGGCTGCGAGCGATGGGACATCGCATTTTCCCCGTGGTCGGATGGGCCGAGCGCGGTGGCTATGACGCGATGGGCCACGGCAATTCGGTGCCGCGCTTTCATGTCACCTGGGGCACCGGGCCCGGCATCGTCGAGCCGTTCGAGCGCCGCGCGCGCGAGGCGGTCAGAAGCGGCCGGCTGAGCTTTCGGTTCCGCCATCGCGTCGATGCGCTCTCGATCACCAACGGTACGGTGGATGGCGTCGGCGGCGCCATTCTCGCCCCCGACAATGTCGAGCGCGGCAAGAGTTCGTCGCGCAATGTTGTCGGCGAGTTTGCGTTGAAGGCCCAAGCCGTGATCGTGGCGTCCGGCGGCATCGGCGGCAATCACGAGCTGGTGCGGCAGAACTGGCCGAAGCGACTCGGCGCGCCGCCGAAATTCATGATCTCCGGCGTGCCCGAGCATGTCGACGGCCGCATGATCGGCATCACCGAGAAGGCAGGCGCGCGGCTGATCAACCGCGACCGCATGTGGCATTATGTCGAAGGCATCCAGAACTGGTCACCGATCTGGCCGCGCCACGGCATCCGCATCCTGCCCGGCCCCTCCTCGATGTGGTTCGACGCCACCGGCACGCGCCTGCCGGCGCCGTTGTTTCCCGGCTCCGACACGCTCGGCCAGCTCCAATACATCATGTCCACCGGCTACGATTATTCCTGGTTCATCCTGACCCAGAGCATCATCAAGAAGGAGTTTGCGCTGTCGGGCTCGGAGCAGAATCCCGACCTCACCGGCAAGAGCTGGCGCATGACCATCAAGCGCGCCACCAACAAGGGCGCGCCGGCGCCGGTGGAAGCGTTCAAAAGCCATGGTGTCGACTTCATCGTGCGCGACAAGATCGAGGATCTCGTTGCGGCCATGAACAAGCTGGCCGGCAGCGACCTCCTCAAGCTCGAGCACATCAGGATGCAGATCGAGGCGCGCGACCGAGAGATCGCCAACCCTTACGTCAAGGATGCGCAGGTGATGAACATTCACAATGCGCGGCGCTATATCGGCGACAGACTGATCCGCACCGCCTCCCCTCACCGCATCCTCGATCCCGCGCAAGGGCCGCTGATCGCGGTCAAGCTCAACATCCTCACCCGCAAGACGCTCGGCGGTTTCGAGACCGACCTCTCTTCGCGCGTGTTCGGCGAGGAGGGCAGCGTCATCCCCGGCCTCTATGCAGCCGGCGAAGCCGCCGGCTTCGGCGGCGGCGGCGTGCACGGCTATCGTTCGCTGGAAGGCACGTTCCTCGGCGGCTGCCTGTTCTCGGGCCGCAATGCGGGCCGGGCCGCGGCGAAGGCCGTGGGCTAGATGATGCGGCCGCGGCTGCGCATCGGGGCGTTTGTTGCGGCATTAGCCGCTGCCTCGGCTGCGTCCGCGGATACGATCGATATTGACGGTGTGAAGCGGTCCTACACTGTGCAACTGCCGTCGAAGCGGCTCGTGCCGCTCGTCGTCCTGCTGCACGGCAAGACGCAGCGCGGCGCCGACATGATGACGCGGACGGCGTGGCCGCAGGTCGCAAAGCGCGAAGGGTTTGCGGTGGTCTTTCCTGATGGCCTCAACCACGCATGGGCCGATGCGAGGACCAAGGCGGGACCGGCGCTCCGTGGCCCGCCCGCAGGCACCGACGACGTCGCCTTCATCGCAAAGCTCGTCGAGAAGCTGGTGGCGAACGGCACCGCCGATCCTCGCCGCGTCTATGTCACCGGCATCTCCAATGGCGGCGCCATGGCAATGACGCTGGTCTGCGCCCGCGCCGATCTGTTTGCTGCCGGCGCGAGCGTGAGCATGAACCTCACTGATGAGACCGCTGTCACGTGCCATCCGTCGCGGCCGTTGCCGATGCTGCTGATGAACGGCACCGCCGATCCGCTGGTCCCCTACGAAGGCGGCCGCGGATCGAGCTATTATGCCGCAGACAGTTTTTGGTCCACCGACGAGACGCTTGCGTTCTGGCGCAAGCTCAACGGCTGCGAGACCGATAATGCCGACATGACCGATTTGCCCGACAGGGCGCCAGCAGACCAGTCCACGGTGACGCGGATCTCCTCGCGCTGTCCTGAAGGGCACGACGTCGTGCTTTATCGCATCAATCAAGGCGGTCATCGCATGCCCGGATTTTCTCCGGATGCCCGCTTCCCGAAGGTCGCCGCCAGCTTGCTCGGGTCGCAGAACGGCGACATCGACGCAGCCGAAACGATCTGGACGTTCTTCGGCCAGTTTCCCTGAAGTGCAACTCAGGCATCGCCGATGACGCATGCGTGCCTGGCAACGCATGCGTGCCCGGCAACGCATGCGTGCCTGGGGTGGCACAGGGCAAGCCGCTGCGCTAGACAGGGCCGCCATTCAAAGGAGACCCCCAATGAGCATTCAGCGTCTTGAAACCGGCCCGCGCATGAGCCAGGTCGTCGTGCACGGTAACACAGTCTATCTCGCCGGTGTCGTCGCCAACAACGCCGCCGGCGAAAGCGTGACGAAGCAGACCCAGGACATTCTGGCGACTATCGACAGCCATCTCGCCAAGGCCGGCACCGACAAGTCCAAACTTCTTTCGGCCACGATCTACATCACCGACATGAAGACGTTTGGCGAGATGAACGCGGTGTGGGACGCCTGGGTCTCGCCCGGCAACACGCCGGCACGCGCCACCGTCGAAGCCAAGCTCGCGGCGGCACAATACACCGTCGAAATCATGGTCGCGGCGGCCAAGTAAGTTCGCGACAAACATTTGCGCGCGCTTGTCGGCGCATGATCCGATCGGGAAACCGCTTCACACTTTCCCGCATCATGCGCATGACCTCCGAGGTAATCGATCAGCGCGCGCAAACCTTCGATAATCATGTCAGCCGAACGACACGGCGCCATCGAAGGAGACGACAATGACCGATCCCATCACCATCGCCCGCCGCTACATCGATCTCTGGAACGAACGTGCAGCTGACCGCCGGCGCGAACTGCTGAGCCAGAACTGGACGGCGGATGCGAGCTATGTCGATCCCCTGATGAAGGGCGACGGCCATGACGGCGTCGATGCGCTGATCGCAGGCGTGCAGCAGCGCTTCCCCGATTTCAAGTTCAAGCTGATCGGCGAGCCCAACGGCTACGGCGACCATGTCCGCTTCAGTTGGGGCCTTGGTCCTGATGGCATCGACAGCCCGATCAAGGGGACGGATTTCGCCGTGCTGAAGGACGGCCGTATCAGGAGCATCACGGGATTTCTGGACCAGGTGCCCGCCGGCACGTGAGCGCGCGCTGCTCGTTGCTGCGCCCTCTCCCCCGGTAAGGGAGAGGGCACACTTTCGTTCGTCGCACAGGCGCTAGTTATTCGCGCTCGCGGAATCGTCCATCGCCTTGAAGGCTTCCTCCAGCTGCAGCGAGATCGGCACGTTCAGCCGTTCGCCGGTCGGAAGCCGTGCGGTGAACCATTTGTTGTAGAGCGGGACGAGGTCGTGGTTGGAGCCGAGCTTGCGGAAAGTGCGATCGACCACCGCCGCCAGTTGCGGTTCGCCCTTGCGGAACATGATGCCGTAGGGGTCGTAGGACAGGTAATCGCCGGTGACGCGGAACTTGTCCTGCGCCTTGTGACGCACGATCAGGCTGGACAGCAGGATGTCGTCGGTCGCGAACGCATCGGCCTTGCCGTCGACGAGCATCTGGTATGACTGTTCGTGATCGGCACCGACAACGATGGTCAGTCCCAACGATGACTTCTTGTCGGCCGCCTGGATCGCCTGCTCGTTGGTGGTGCCCTTCGTCACCACGACGGTCTTGCCCTTCAGATCAGTCAGTGACTGGACGCTGGACGCCTTCGGCACCATCAGCTTGGTGCCGGCGACGAACATCAGCGGCGAGAAGGCGACGCGCTTGCCGCGCTCGGCATTGGCCGTGGTCGAGCCGCATTCCAGGTCGATCTTGTTCTGGAGCACGGCGTCGATGCGGTCATCGGAGGTGACCTTGACGTAGGCGATCTTCAGATTGGGATCGTCGACCTCGACGCCGATCTCCTCGACAATAGCCTCGCAAAGCTCGAGGCTGTAGCCGATCGGCCGGTTGGCCTGGTCGAGGAAGGAGAACGGCGGCGAGCTCTCGCGATAGCCGAGGCGCACGGTGTGCGCGGTCTTGATCGCCGACAGCGTCGGGCTAAGCCCTTCGCTGCCACCGGTCTGGGCGGAGGCACCCGTGGCCAGCAGGCACGCTGCCAGCAACAGGCCGCCCGATATCGCCATTGAAAGGCGCATGATGCACTCCGATCAATGGCCGGCCATCGCAGGCACTTCGCCGGGGATCATGTCCCCCGGCACGGCATCGCCAGGTTCAAGCTCGTGCTCGGGCCCGAGCTCGCCTTCCCACTTGGCCACGACCGAGGTCGCGAGCGTGTTGCCGATCACGTTGGTGGCGCTGCGGCCCATGTCGAGGAAGGTGTCGATGCCCATGATCATCAACAGCCCCGCCTCGGGGATGCCGAACTGCGAGAGCGTCGAGGCGATCACCACGAGGGAGGCGCGCGGCACGCCGGCCACGCCCTTCGAGGTGATCATCAGCGTTGCCAGCATCGCGAGCTGGGTGCCGAGCGGCATGTCGATGTGATAGCTCTGCGCGATGAAGACGCTCGCGAAGGTGCAGTACATCATCGTGCCGTCGAGATTGAAGGAATAGCCGAGCGGCAGCACGAAGCTCGATATCCGCGACGAGGCGCCGAACTTGTTCAACCCCTCCAGAGTTTTCGGATACGCCGCTTCCGAGCTCGCGGTGGAGAACGCGATCATCAGCGGTTCGCGGATCAGCTTCAGCAGATGGGCGTAGCGCGGCCCGATCACGATGAAGCCCACGACCACCAGGATGCCCCACAGGAGCGCGAGCGAGAGATAGAAGCCACCCATGAAGACGATGAGCTTCCAGAGCACTAGCAGGCCGTTCTTGGCAACCGTCGCGGTGATGGCGGCCCAGACCGCGAACGGCGCGAACAGCATCACATAGCCCGTCACCTTGAGCATGATGTGGCCGATGTCGTCGATCAGCGCCAGGATCGGCTTGGAGCGCTCGGGCATCGAGCCCATCGCCACCGAGAAGAACACGGCGAAGATCACGATCTGCAGGATCTCGTTCTGCGCCATCGCATCCGCGATCGAGGTCGGGATCAGATGGGTCAGGAATTTTTCGATCGAGAAGGCGGAAACCGGCAGGCCGGTCGACTGCGCCTTGTCAGGCAGCGTACCCGGGAAATTCGCGCCGGGCTGGAGCAGATTGACCATCACGAGGCCGAGCATCAGCGAGACGAAAGAGGCGCTGACGAACCAGCCCATGGTCTTGGCGAAGATGCGGCCGAGCTTGGAGCCCGAGCCCATATGAGCAATGCCGCCGACCAGGGTCGCAAATACCAGCGGCGCGATGATCATCTTGATCAGGCGCAGGAAAATCACGGCGATCAGGTTGATGGACGAGGCCCAGTCGCCCCGCGTGTCGGGCAGGAAATTGTAGATCGCCGCGCCCATGATGATGCCGAGCACCATCGCCACCAGAATGAATTGCGTAAACCTGTTCGACATTGAACACCCCCGCTACACCGACCGCTTCATGATGTCGCAGATATGACGACTGCGCAACACGCTTGGCGTGCGATCGTCGGGCGGATGTTCCCGTTGCGAAACTGGCGCCCGCGATCTAGCCTTCATGCAGCGCACAACGAAAGCGGCTTGCACGTTTTTCTTGCGGCCGCTGCATCAATAATCGTCAAACGACCGAGGGGAAACATCATGAGCGGCAGCGTCAATCGTCAGATTCTTCTGGTGGAAAAGCCCAGCGGCAAGCTCGGTCCCGAGCACTTCAAGCTGGTCGAAGGTGCGGTGCCCGAGCCGAAGGACGGCGAGGCCTTGCTGCGCGTGCGTTACATCTCGCTCGACGCCGCCAACCGCGCCTGGATGCACGGCGCGACCTATCGTTCAGCGGTGGAGGCCAACAGCGTGATGGCCGGCGGCGCCATCGCCGAGGTCATCAGCTCGAAGGCGCCGGAGCTTGCGCCGGGCGACATCGTGTTCGGCGACACCGGCTGGCAGGAGTTGGCGACAGTGCCCGCCAAGCATCTCACCAAGATGCCGAAGCTCGAGCCGATGACGCATCTGCTCAGCGTGTTCGGCATTGCCGGCCTCACCGCCTATTTCGGCCTGCTGGAGATCGGCAAGCCCAGAGAGGGCGAGACGGTCGTGGTCTCCGCGGCCGCGGGCTCGGTCGGCTCGATCGTCGGGCAAATCGCGAAGATCAAGGGATGCCGGGTCATCGGCATCGCCGGCGGCGCCGACAAGTGCAGCTGGCTGACCTCCGAACTCGGCTTCGATGCCGCCGTCGACTACAAGGACGGCGCGGTGTTCAAGGCGTTGCGCGCGGCGGCTCCGAAGGGCATCGATGTCTATTTCGACAATGTCGGCGGCGACATTCTCGAAGCCTGCCTGCCGCAGATGAACAATTACGGCCGCATCGCCTGCTGCGGTGCGATCTCGCAATATGACGGCGCGCCCTCGGCACACGGCCCGCGCGGCGTGCCCGGCCTGATCGTGGTGAAGCGGCTCGTCATGCAAGGCTTCATCGTGATGGACTACATGAAAGAGAGTCAGCGAGCGCTCGCCGACCTCCAGGCCTGGGTCACATCCGGCAAGCTGAAGGTGCAGGAGGACATCATCGACGGCCTCGAGAACACGCCGAAGGCGCTGATCGGATTGCTGGCGGGCGAGAACCGCGGCAAGCGCATGATCAAGCTCTGACGACGTAGTTACGTCGCAATTGCAAAGCCAATATCTACTTGCGGTAGAGGTCGCGGCCGCCAATGATGTCGCGCGCGGCATCACCCGCGACGATTGTTTGCATCACATTTGAAAAAATTGTCGGCGTTGCCGACAGGGCAGGAATTACTCGGATGTTCAACACGTTGAAACATGCGTCGGCACGCGGGGCGTTGCTGGCGGCGGCTCTCTTCGCAACTGCAGCAGGCGCATTCGCACAAGCGCCGACCGAGGCGCAGAAGAGCGCGATCCGCTCCGCATGCCGCTCGGATTTCATGGCGCACTGCGCGAGCGTCACGCCCGGCGGCGTGGAAGCCTATCAATGCCTGCAGAAGAACATGTCCAGCCTGTCCTCGGGATGCCAAACCGCGGTTCGCGCCGTCGAGCCTGCTGCGGCGCCGAAGACCGAGGCTGCACCCAAAGAGGCTCCACCCAAGGCGGAGGCCGCGCCTGCCGCGCCGAAGGCTGAAACCGCCCCCGCCGCAAAGCCGGCATCTGGAGCAGCGCCGAAGGCCGCGGCAGCCAAACAGCCGAGCAGCGCGCAGGTCGCTGCCGTCAAGAGCGCGTGCCGCGCCGATTATCCCAAGGTGTGCGCCAGCGTGCCGCCAGGCGGCGCGCCTGCGCTCGAATGCCTCGAGAAGAACAAGGCAAAGGTTTCGCCGGCCTGCGAGAAGGCCGTGAGCGCCGCGGCGGGCGGCGGTGGCACGGCAGCAACGGCGGCACCTCCGGGCGCGGCTCCCGCGGCGGCGGCAGCACCGGCAGCCGCGCCCGCCGTGATCGCGTTGCGCCCGCTGCGGCCGCGCGAAGAGCTGTTCATCGTCCGCTCCGCCTGCGGTGCCGACATCCGCACGCTGTGCGCCGGCGTAGCGCCTGGCGGCGGCCGCATCGTGCAGTGCATCGCCAGCAACGCCGCGTCGCTGTCACCTGCCTGCAAGGACGTGCTGGCGCCGTTCGCGGCACGCTAGAGAAGCGTGCCATCCGGCGGTCCGCTGCACCACCGTGCTCGTGGGCGGCGTACGGGTGAAGCGCTGCGTCTGACGGGGCGGATGGCCAAGCCGCCACGGTTTGGCTATGCTTCGCAAGGTCACTGCTTCGGACACGCGCCAAACGCGCGTCCGGACGTGAGCTGTGGTGTGCCGCGCGGCTTGCCGATAATTCCGCTGGCGCGGGTGGCCGGAGCACATTAGTCTACCCCTAGATAGTAAGTATACTGTCAATTAGGGAGGCAGACGTTGCGGATCGCCGTGATTGGCGGGGGGCCCGGTGGGCTCTACTTCGCCTATCTCTGGAAGAAGCGTCACCCCGAGGATCAAGTCGACCTGTTCGAACAGAACCCGGCCGACGCGACCTGGGGCTTTGGCGTGGTGTTTTCTGATCAGGCCCTGGAATTCCTGCGCGCCGACGACCCCGAGACGGTCGACGCGATCGCGCCGCACATGGAGAGCTGGGAGAACATTACGCTGAACCTGAGCGGCGACAGCGTGGCCATCGACGGCGTCGGCTTCTCCTCGATCGGCCGGCTCGAGCTCTTGCGATTCCTGCAGCAGCGCGCGATCGATGCCGGCGTCACCCCGCGCTTTGACACGCCGATTCATGCGATCGATCAGCTCAACGGGCACGATCTGATCGTCGCTGCCGACGGGCTGAACTCGCTGGTGCGCCGCGCCTTCGAGGGCGATTTCGGCACCTCGCTGTCCTACTCCTCCAACAAGTTCGTCTGGTACGGCACCTCGAAGCGCTTCGACACGCTGTCGCAGACCTTTGTGAAGACCGACCGCGGCGCCTTCAACGCCCACCACTACCGCTACTCGCCGACCATGAGCACGTTCCTGGTCGAATGCGATCATGCGACGTGGCAGGCCTACGGTTTCGCCTACAAAGACGTGGAGCAGTCCAAAGGTGTCTGCGAGGAGGTGTTCGCCGACACGCTCGGCGGCCGCTCGCTGGTCTCCAACAAATCGGTCTGGCGCAACTTCCCCTGGGTCTGGAACGAGCACTGGTCGTTCAAGAACATGGTGCTGCTCGGTGACGCCCTGCACTCGGCGCATTTTTCGATCGGCTCGGGCACGCGGCTCGCGATCGAGGACGCCATTGCACTGGTCAAGGCGCTGGAATCGGACGCCCATCTCTCGACCGCCCTGCATCGCTACCAGGCCGCGCGAAAGCCGGTGGTGCAGAAGCTCGTCAATGCCGCGCGGACCAGCGCTTTCTGGTACGAGCACTTTGCTCAGCACATGCAGCAGGGCCTGATGGACTTTGCCTATAGCTACATCACCCGCTCCGGCCGCATCGACGACTCCCGCCTGCGCGCGATGTCGCCGGCCTTCATGGCGCGCTACGAAGCCGCCAAGAACGGTGGGGACGAGGCATGAGCGGGCAGATTAACGACCAGGTGCCCGCCGACTGCGCGGGCGCGCGCGAGATCGGCTTTTCCGTTCCGCAGGTCTACAATGCCAGCCGCGTGCTGTTCGACAATCTCGCAAGAGGATGCGGCGACAAGCTCGCACTCATTGGCCCCGCGGGGACGCGCAGCTACGCGGAGCTCTGCGCGGAAGCCGGGCGCTGGGGCAACGGCTTTGCCTCGCTTGGCCTCAAGCGCGGCGATCGCGTGCTGTTGTTCCTCGATGACACTCCGGCCTACCCAGCCGCGTTCTTCGGCGCGGTGCGCGCCGGCTTCGTGCCATTGCTGATCAACACGCTGACACCGCCGGATCTGCTGCAATTCTATCTCGCCGATTCCGGCGCGACTGTTGCGGTGGCGGACGCCGAGTTCTGTGCGCGTTTCAACGCCGAGGCCTGCAAGGACACGAGCCTGCATACGCTGGTCGTCGTCAATGGCGCGGTGAGCGATCAGGCCGCACCGAACGCCGTTTCTGCCGCCGGCTGGCTCTCGCAATTTCCGACTGAGCTCGCGGAAGCCGACACGCATCGCAACGAGATGGCGTTCTGGATGTATTCGTCCGGATCGACCGGCCGCCCCAAGGGCATCGTGCATCTCCAGCACGACATGGCCTATAGCGAAGCCGCCTTTGCGCAGAACGTCTTGAAGCTGACGCCGGATGACATCTGCTTCTCGGTGCCAAAAATCTTCTTCGCCTATGGCTTCGGCAACGCGATCACCTTCCCGTTCTCGGCGGGCGCGACGACACTGCTGTTGCCAGGCCAGCCGAAGCCCGCGGCAATCTTTTCGGCGGTCGAGCAGTACAGGCCGACGGTCTTCTTCGGCCTGCCGACGCTTTATACATCGCTGACCAAGGCCGAGGGCGCGAACAAGACCGACTTCTCCTCACTGCGCATGGCGCTCTCGGCCGCCGAGGTGCTCTCGGCCGACGTCTTCAACGGCTGGAAGACGCTAACCGGTCTCGTGATCGTGGAAGGCCTCGGCTCGACCGAGGTGCTGCACATCTATCTCTCCAACCGCCCCGAGCGGAAGAAGCTCGGCGCCGCCGGCCTGCGCGTGCCCGGCTATGAGGTCGCGCTGCGCGACAAGGACGGCCGCGATGTCGCCGACGACGAGGAAGGCATCTTGTGGGTGCGCGGCGATTCCAACACGCCGCTGTACTGGAACCGGCCGGACAAATCCGCCGAGACCATCCGCGAAGGCGGCTGGATCTACACCGGCGACCGCTTCGTCCGCGATGGCGATGGCTTTCACTTCTTCCGCGGCCGCGCCGACGATCTCATCAAGATCTCCGGCCAATGGGTCTACCCGCTCGAGGTTGAGCTTTGCCTCGCCGACCACCCGGACATCCGCGAATGCGCGGTGTTCGCCGCCGAGCTGCCGGACCGGCGCATGACGCTTAAGGCAGTGGTGGTGATGAACACCCGCGCGGCGGATCAAAGCGAAACGACCCGGCGGCTGCAGGATTACGTGAAGGGCAAACTGCTTCCCTACAAATATCCGCGCGAGGTGATCTTCATCGACGAGCTGCCGAAGACCGGCACGGGGAAGATCGACCGGCAGGCGTTGTTGCGGATGTGAACCTCCGCTGTCATCCAGGATTAAGGCGCCTTCCCCATATGCTCCAGCGCGTCCTCCGCCCGCAGCGGCACTCGTGACGCCTCGTTGTTGAGATCGACGAGCTGCGCCAGGAGCCCCATAAGCGCCTTGCGGTCCGCTGGCTTGAGCGGCTCGAGCATCCGCGCCTGGGCGCGTTCGACGGCGGGAATGATGTCGCGCAGGATCGCCGCGCCTGATTTGGTCAAATAGAGCAGCTTGATCCGCTTGTCTTCCGGCGCCGGCCTGCGCTCGACGAAATCCTTGGCCTGAAGCCGCTCGATCACACTGCCCAGCGTGGAGCGGTCGAAGGCGATCACTGCGGACAATCGCGTCGCGTCGATGCCGGGGTGGGTATGGATCGCGATCAGCGCCGCGTATTGCACCGGCGTGAGGTCGAACGCCTTGCATTCCTCCATGAAGATCGAGACCGCGATCTGCTGCATGCGCCGGAACAGATAGCCCGGCGCCGCATAGACCGCGTCTATCGTGATCGGAGGCGCAGGCTTACTCGGCATCGGGCTGCTTCTCCGGCGCGGCGTTGACGAACGCCGACAGCGCCTTGGCCGCAGCTTCCGCCTTCAGCAGACGCGGATAGGCGGAGACGTCGACGCCGAAGCGGCGCGCATTGGCGAGCTGCGGCACCAGGCAGAGATCGGCGAGCGTCGGCGCATTCCCGAAGCAGAACGGGCCCGGCTCGCTTCTGATCAGCGTCTCGCACGCCGCGAGCCCCTCGCGGTTGACCCAGGCCGCCCAGTTCTGAACCTTCTCCTCGGCAAGGCCGAGCTCGCGCAGCCGCGCCAGCACCTTCAAGTTCTGCACGGGGTGAGTGTCGCAGGCGATCGCCAGCGCGAACGCCCTCACCTTGACGCGCTGCAACGCATCCCTCGGCAACAGGCGCGGGTTGGGATGGGTCTCGTCGAGCCATTCGATGATGGCGACCGATTGGGTCAGCACTGCGCCCGCATCGTTCTCCAGCGCCGGCACCAGGCCCTGCGGATTGATGGCGAGATAGGCTGGCGCACATTGCTCGCCCTTGCGAAGATGATGCGGCAGGTGCTCGGCACCGAGGCCCTTGAGGTTCAGCGCGATGCGTACCCGGTAGGCGGCGCTGGAGCGGAAATAGCCGTGCAGCTTCATCGGAACCCTCCCGTTTCGTTCTTGTTCGCACGTTGACGCTACCCAGATCGTAAGTATACTGTCAATCAACAAAGCGACGGGAGCCGCACCATGGAAGCCGTGACCAAGACGCCGGAACGCGAGGCGTTCTACAAGAAGATCGACGGCGAGAATCTCACCGCGCTCTGGACGGTCATGAGCGATTTGATCACGCCGGAGCCGAAGAGCGCCTGCCGGCCGCATCTGTGGAAGTTCGACATCATCCGCGACTACATGACCGAAGCCGGCAAGCTGATCACGGCGAAAGAGGCCGAGCGGCGCGTGCTAGTTCTGGAAAACCCCGGCCTGCGCGGACAGTCGAAAATCACCACGTCGCTCTATGCCGGCGTGCAGATGGTGGTGCCCGGCGACGTCGCGCCCGCGCACCGGCACAGCCAATCGGCACTGCGCTTCGTGCTCGAAGGCAAGGGCGCCCACACCGCCGTGGACGGCGAGCGCACCGCGATGGAGCCCGGCGACTTCATCATCACGCCGTCGATGACCTGGCACGATCATTCCAACGAGACCGACCAGCCGATGTTCTGGCTCGACGGTCTCGACATTCCGCTGGTGCAATTCTTCGACTGCTCTTTCGCGGAAGGCTCCAACGAGGATCAGCAGAAGATTACAAGGCCCGCCGGCGACAGCTTTGCACGCTACGGCCACAATCTGCTGCCGGTCGACGTGAAGCGGAGCTCGAAGACTTCCCCGATCTTCAGCTATCCCTATGCCTACACGCGCGAGGCACTGGAGAAGGCTCGCGCGAGCCAGGAGTGGGATGCCTGTCACGGGCTGAAGCTGAAATTCAGCAACCCCGAGACCGGCGACTTCGCGATGCCGACCATCGGCACGTTCATCCAGCTGCTGCCGAAGGGCTTCAAGACCGCGCGCTATCGCGCGACGGACGCGACGGTGTTCTGTCCGATCGAGGGCCACGGCCGTACCCGCATCGGGGATGCGACGTTCGAATGGGGCCCGCGCGATTTGTTCGTGGTGCCGAGCTGGCAATGGGTCACGCACGAGGCTGATATGGATGCGGTGCTGTTCAGCTTCTCGGATCGCCCCGTGCAGCAGAAGCTGGATTTGTTCCGGGAGGATCGCGGGAATGCGTGAGGTACGCTGCTGGTAGCATCGTCATTGCGAGCGCAGCGAAGCAATCCAGAATCTTTCCGCGGCGACAGTCTGGATTGCTTCGCTGCGCTCGCAATGACGGAGTAAACCTCACCGCCAGTGCAACAGCCGCGTCTCCAGCCAGTTGATCACCCTCCCCACCATCAACCCAAACACCGACAAAATCACCACGCCCGCGAGCAGCTGATCCGTCTGCATCAAATTGCCAGCCTGCAGCACGAACGCGCCGATGCCGTACTGCGCGCCGATCATCTCGGCGCTCACGACGAGCAGCAGCGCCACCGACGAGGTGATGCGGAAGCCGGCGAGGATCGCGGGCAGCGCGCCCGGCCAGACCACCTTGCGCACGATGGTGGCGAACGGAACGTTGAAGCTCTGCGCCATGCGGATGAGGTTGCGCGGCACCGCGTCGACGCCGCTATAGACCGAGATCGCGGTCGAGAAGAACACCCCGAGCGCAATGGTCGCGATCTTCGGCTCTTCACCGATGCCGAGCCAGAGGATCAACAGCGGCAGCAGCGCGATCTTCGGGATCGGGAACAGCGCCGAGATGAAGGTGATGCCGACGCTGCGCGCCAGACGCGACAGGCCGATGGCAAAGCCAACCGCGACACCGGCCGCCGTGCCGAGCAGCCAGCCGACACCGATGCGCAGGAGCGACGCGGAAAGGTGCTGCCACAGCGCACCCGAGATCGCGAGCTGGTAGATCGCCCGCGCGATCGCCGATGGCGGTGGCAGGAATAGCGGATTGACCAGGCCGGTGCTGCCGGCGGCCTGCCAGATCGCAATGACCAGCGCGAGCGCGATCCAGCCGCCGAAACGGCTGCTCGCCGGCACGAAGCCGGCGCCGCGAAAGCGGACGCGCCGGACCGCTTCATCCTTCGTCGATGTTCCCGCCGGAGCGCGATCAAGCATGCTGGACCTCGCGCTCGGCATCGATCGCCTCGTTGCGGATCAGCGACCAGATCTGGTTCTGAAGCGCGAGCAGCTTTTCACGGGCTGCAATGTCACCGCGCTCAGTGCGCGTCATCGGCACGCTCACGACCTCGCGAATACGGCCAGGGCGCCGCGACAGCACCACGATGCGGTCGGCAAGCCTCGCCGCCTCTTCGAGATTATGCGTGACATACACGGCGCCCATGCCGCCATCGGCGAGCAGCCGGACGAAATCCTCCATCAGCAGTTCGCGGGTCTGCGAATCCAACGCCGACAATGGCTCGTCCATCAGGAGAATGGCCGGCCTGACCGCGAGCGCGCGCGAAATGCCGACGCGCTGGCGCATGCCGCCGGAAAGCTGCTTTGGATAGGTTTTGCGAAAATCGGTCAGGCCGGTGCGGCGCAAGGCGTCCTCGACCAGCGCGCGGCGCTGCACGGCCGAGAGCTGGGTGTGCAGCAGCGGGAATTCGACGTTCTCCTCCACATTCGCCCAGGGCAGCAGCGCAAAGTCCTGGAACACGAAGGTGAGCGGATTGAGGCTGTCCGCCGGCGGCGATCCACGCAGCTCGGGCGCGCCGGAGGTCGGCAGCAACAGCCCGCCGAGGATCGACAGCAACGTGCTCTTGCCGCAGCCCGACGGCCCCACGATCGCCACCACCTCGCCCGCGCTGACGGTGAACGAGACGTCGTCGAGCACGGCGAGATCGCCGAAGCGATGGGTGATGTGGTTGGCGATCAGGTCCATGGACTGCGTTCTACTCTCAATCCGCCTTCACGAATTCCTTGGCGATGATCGCATTCGCGTCGAAGCCCTTGTCGGCAAAACCCTGCTCCTGGAGCCATTTGATCTGGTTGTCGACGTTCTTCACATCCAGCTTGCCGTCGGGATCGATATAGGCGCAGTTGCCGACCACCTGCTCGACCGGGAGGTTCGTATATTTGGCGATGATCTCCAGCAGCGGCTTTGTCTTGTCATTGATCGGCGCGACACCGTCCTTCATCGCGGCGAGGATGACGTCGTGATATTCGCGGTCGGCCTTTGCCAAGGCGCCGAGCAGCTTCGTCACCAGCACCTTGTTGGTCAGCGTCTTCGGTGAGGCGAACACCGCGCCCAATTGCCAGGGTGTCTCGTCGCCGACCCAGCCGAGAAACTTCGCACCACCGTCGTCCATCAGCTTTCGCGCGGTGGAGATCGGCAGCAGCGCTGCATCCACGGTCTCGCCCTTCAGCGCGGCCGCCGCATTCGACAGCGATTGCAGCGGCACAATCTTCACGTCGGCGAGCTTGAAACCGTATTTGTCGGCAAGCAGGCCGAGCGAATAGTGAAAGGAAGAGCCAACCTGCGTCATCGCCACGCGCTTGCCCGCGAGGTCCTTCGGCGTCTTCAGGCCGCTCGCATAGGCGTTGTTGCTGGCGAAATAGCCGATCAGGGGATAGCCGGCCTTCTCGCGGCTCATGCCGCCGATCACCTTGAGCACGCCCTTGCCGGCGAGATTGTAAAGACCTGCGGTGAAGGCGGTGACGCCGAAATCGATGTCGCCCGAGGTCGTCGCCACCGCGATCGGCTGCGCCGCATCAAAGAATTTCAGCTCGACGTCGAGGCCGGCCTCGCGGAAATAGCCCTTGTCCTGCGCGATGAACACCGGCGCGGAGGAGGATAGCCTGAGCACGCCGATCCTGGCCTTCAGCGCGCCCTCGGCTCGGGCCGTGCCCATCGCTGTGATCGCCATCAGGCCAGCTAGCGCGAGCCGCACAATCCCGATCATTTCGTTTCCTCCGCCGTCGATATCTTGCAGTCGGTTACAGGCCTTCAGGCACGGGCTGGTCCCGTCCGATAAAGGCGCCCTGTTGTTTCAACGTTTCCTGCAGCTTTTCAACGGGGATGTCACGCGGGATCCGGTTTCCGGAGAGCGCCAGCGCTGCCGCGGAACCGGCCGCCTCCCCCATCACGAAACAGGCACCCGAGACCCGGGCCGCCGATTGGCCCTCATGGGTCATCGAGGCGCAGCGGCCGGCGACCAGCAGATTATCGACGCCTTCGGGCACCAGCATGCGGTAAGGCAGCTCGTTATAGCCGCGCGATTCCGGGATCGGCGGGAAGGTGAAGACGACGTCGCCGGGGACATGGGCCTCGATCGGCCAGCCATTGACCCCGATGGAATCCTCGAACGAAGCGCAGCCGAGCACGTCCTCGCCGCTGAGCTGATAGCCGCCCGTGATGCGGCGGGTTTCGCGGATGCCGAGCTGCGGCGGCAGGTCGACGATGTAGGATTTTTCAAAGCCCGGCACGGTGCGCAGGAATTCGAACGCAGCCAGCGCCTGCTTGCGGCCCTCGATCTCGCCGCGGGTGAGATCATCAGGCTCGATGCCGTTGATGGCATGGCCGTCCTCGCGCGCCACTTGCGTAAAATTCACCCGCCATTCGATGCCGGACTTCTGCGGCCGCACGATCGCGCTCTTGCGCGGGAATGTGTGGGTGCCGGCGGCGGTGGCCTGCTCCATCAATTGCGGAATGGTCCGCCAGGCTTCGCCTGCCCTCTCCGGGTCGATGTTGTTGAGACGGAGCATCATCGAGGGATACATCGGATGACCGTGCTCGTCGCCGAATTCGAACGGCGCGCCGGCCCAAACCGCGAGATCGCCGTCGCCGGAGCAATCGATGAAGATCTCCGATCGCACCGCCTGCCGGCCGGCCTTGGTCTCGACCATCAGCGCATCGATGCGGCGGTTATCGCCCATCACCACACCGGCACCAAGCGCGTGGAAAAGGATGTGCACCTTGTGACTGGCGAGCAGTTGGTCGGCCGCGATCTTGTAGGCGGCGGTGTCGTAGGCCTGGGCGAAGACCTTGCCGAGAATCAGATGCGGCGCGTTGAGGCCGTTCAAGCGATCGATCCGCGCCAGCAACTCCGACGCCATGCCCTGCACCAGCCGGTGGGCCTCGCCGTGGACATTGCCGTGCAGGCCGCAGAAATTGGTGACGCCTGCGGCGGTGCCCATGCCGCCAAGGAAGCCGTACCGCTCGATCAGCAGCGTCTTCCGTCCCGCGCGTGCGCTTGAGGCCGCCGCCACGATGCCGGCCGGACCGCCGCCGAGGACGACGACTTCATATTCGCCGTAAAGCGGCACCTGGCGCGCCGGTTCTTCGATCGTCATGGCCTGCATGGCGCGTCCTGTCCCTGAAATCCTTTGCTTGGGCCGGACTATGAATTAACCCGGATCGAGCTACAATCCGCCAAAATAGGCGATCACCTTTCTCGAATCGCGAAAGGCCGAAGATGGACATCCTGGTAAACCTTCAGGCGTTCCTCGCGACCGCCGACGCCACCGGCTTCTCCGCGGCCGCGCGAAAACTCGGCGTCTCGACGTCGGTGGTCGCCAAGCGCGTCACGCAGCTGGAGGCGCGGATCGGCACGCCACTGTTTCATCGCTCGACCCGGCAATTGCGGCTGACCGAGGCCGGCCAGCGCTACGTGCATCGCGCCCGCGGCGTCGTCACCGACGCCGCCGATCTGCTGTCGCGCATGGGCGAGAAGGGCCACGATCTCGTCGATCATCTGCGCATCAAGGCCCCGACCTCGCTGACGGTCGCGCGGCTTGCGGACGTCTTCACCGCCTTCCAGACCCAGAACCCGCGGCTCAAGCTCGAGATCGTGCTGTTCGACCGTCCGGTCGATCCCGTCACCGAAGGCTTTGACATCGCCATCGGCGCCTTCCCGCATTCCTTTGGCGGTGTCGTCGACGAACCCTTGTGCCCGCTGAAGCGGCTGCTCTGCGCCTCGCCTGCCTATTTGAAGAAACACGGCACGCCAAAACATCCGCGTGATCTGGTCGATCATCGCTGCCTCAGCTTTCTACCGACCGGCCCCGAATGGATCTTTGACGGGCCGCGCGGCCGCATCAGCGTCCAGGTCAGCCCGCTGCTGTCCTGCAACGAGGGCCAAGTGCTGGCGCGCAGCGCCATCGCCGGCAACGGCATTGTGTTGATATCGGACTATCTCGTCGCGAGCGCCTTGCGCGACGGCGCGCTCAAGCCGGTGCTGCGCGAGTTTCCGATTCCGGAATTGTGGGTGAAGGCTGCGATCCCTGAACGGCGGCGCAATGCCGCCGCGGTACAGGCGCTGCTCACTTTGCTGAAAAGGTCACTCGCCACGTCGCTGTAAAAGCCCGTAGCCCGGATGGAGCGAAGCGTAATCCGGGCTACTCGCGTTCAGCTTTTAGCACCTGCCCAATTCGCGGCGCGCTTTTCCGCGAACGACGCCAGCCCCTCCGCGGCTTCCGCGCTCTGTCGCTTCAGCGAATGCAGATGCACGAGCCGCTTGTAGGCGGCATCGTCCACCGCCATGCCGCCGAACGAACTTTCCAGCGCCAGCCGCTTGGTCTCGGCCATCGCCTCCGATCCGTTGGCAAGCAACTGCTCGACCACCTTCGCGCCGGCGGCGTCGAGATCGGCGAGCGGCACCACCTCGTGGACGAGGCCGATACGACGGGCGTCCTCGGCGCCGAAACGTTCACCTGTCAGCGCGTAGCGGCGGACTTGCCGTACACCAATGGCATCGCAGAGCTGCGGGATGATGATGGCCGCGGTCAGGCCCCAGCGCACTTCGGTGATCGAGAACAGCGCGTTGTCCGCCGCGATCACGACGTCGCAGGCCGCGATCACGCCGGTGCCGCCGCCAAAGCAGCCGCCCTGCACCAGCGCGACCGTCGGGATAGCCAGCGTGTTGAGCCGCTGCACGGCCTCGAACGTCGCCCGCGACGCCGCCTCGTTCGCCTCGCTCGATTGCGGCCGCACGCCGTTGATCCATTTGAGGTCGGCGCCAGCCTGGAAATGCTTGCCATTGCCCTTGAGCACGACGACGCGAAGGTTGGGCTTGCTGCCGAGATCGTCCATGGCCGCGAGCACGCCTGCGATCAACGCGCCGTCATAGGCATTGTTAACCTCCGGCCGGTTCAACGTGACGGTCGCAACCCCACGCGCATCCAGGGTCCACAGGACGGGGCTGTCGGTCATCGGTGTTCCTCCGCTCGTTTGTTTGGCGCGCACTATGACCGAGGCTCCGCGCCCTGATCCATATCTTTCGAGCGTAGGGCAGCCGCGTCCATCGCATGGCGGCTTGTGTCATGCTGCCGCGGGGCGGCATCAAGGGATCAGGGACGGACATCACATGCGCATCTGCATTTTCGGCGCGGGCGCCGTCGGCAGCCATCTTGCAGTTCGGCTGGCCCGCGCCGGCCACGAGGTCTCGTGCGTGATGCGGGGCGCGCACCTGGAGGCGGTCCGGGCCAACGGCCTCAAGCTGCGCGTCGGCGATTCCGAGGTCTCCGCCAAGGTGAACGCCTCCGGCGATTCGGCCCAGCTCGGCCCCCAGGATGTCGTGATCAGCACCTTGAAGGCAACCGCGTTGACCGGGCTGGTCTCCAGTCTCAAGCCACTACTGCAGGACGACACCGCCATCGTGTTCGCGCAGAACGGCATTCCCTGGTGGTACGGGATCGGCCTGCCGCCGCGGCACCCGACCCCGCCGGACATCTCCTTCCTCGACCCGGGCGGGCGCTTGCGCGCCTGCATTCCGAAAGAGCGGATCGTCGGCGGCGTGGTCTTCTCCTCCAACGAGGTGATCGCGCCCGGCGTCGTGCAGAACCTGACGCCGGACCGCAACCGCCTGCTGATCGGCGAATGTGACGACCGCAATTGCGCGCGCATCACGACGCTCCGTGGTGCCTTCAGCGACGCACGGCTGGAATCGCCGCCGGTCGCCGAGATCCGCGAGGCGATCTGGTCAAAGCTGCTGACCAACATGTCGTTGTCGGTGCTGTGCCTGCTCACCGGCCAGACCGCGCGCGGCGTGCGCGATGACCCCGCCTTTGCGGATGTCATTCCGCGGATGCTGAACGAGGCCAACGAGATCGCTCAGCATTTTATCCCCGAGGTCAAGCGCGTATCACGCAGCGGCCCCGCCCCCAACCACAAGCCGTCGCTGCTGCAGGATTACGAGCTCGGCCGCGCCATGGAGATCGACGTCCTGGTAAAGGCGCCCCAAGCCTTCGCGCGCACCGCGGGCCTGTCGACGCCGACGCTCGACTTGATCGCCGCGCTCGCGATTCAGAAGGCGCGCGACAAGGGGCTATATTCGGCGTGAGATTTCAGGCGAGTTTGTCGATCCAGGCCGCGAGCGTATCAAGCACCTCTGTCAGCGCCTCTTCATTGGTGCGGCCGGACTTTTTCAGCACCGCGAAGGAGTGATCGCCGCCTTCGATCTCATGCAGCGTCGCCTTCGGGGCAAGAGCGGCGATGACCGGCTTGAGGAGGCCGAGATCGGCGAGCCCGTCGCGGGTGCCTTGCAGGAACAGCATCGGGATCTCGACATGGGCGAGATGCTCGGCGCGCTCCGTCGACGGCTTCTTGTCGGCGTGCAGGGGAAAACCGAGGAAGGCGAGCCCTTTGACATCAGGCAGCGGAGCCTTGGACTGCGCCTGCGAGGTCATGCGCCCGCCGAAGGATTTTCCACCCGCAACGAGCATCACACCAGGGCAGAGCCGCGCGGCTTCCTCGACTGCCACGCGGATCGTGGCGTGGGCGACCGCAGGCTGGTCGGGACGGCCCTGCTTGTTTTCCATGTAAGGAAAATTGAAGCGGAAGGTCGCGATGTCGCGAGCAGCGAGCCCCTCCGCAATCTTGTCCATCGATGCATGCCGCATCCCTGCACCGGCACCATGCGCCAGGACGTAACAGGCGCGCGCCTTGTCCGGCTGCGTCAGGATCGCGGAGACCGTGCCGATGCGCGCGATGTCGAGCTTGAGCTCTTTGGTTTTGACGGTTTGAATTTTGACAGCCACAATCAACCATCCCGATAGACGCTGCTCCGGCCGCCTTGGTAGCGTCACCGGCACAGCCTGAAAACACAATAATTGCCGCCAAAGGCTGGCCTAACCAGGCCGGCAAGCCGCATTGACCGAGGTGACCATGTCCTACCGCTCCTCCTGGATGACCGAAGAGCTCGAAATCTTCCGCGACCAGTTCCGGAAGTATCTTGCCAAGGATCTGGCCCCGCATGCCGAAAAATGGCGCGAGCAGAAGATGGTCGACCGCTTTGCCTGGCGCGGGCTCGGCGAGATGGGCGCGCTGCTGGCAAGCGTGCCGGAGGAATATGGCGGCCTGGGCGCCACCTTCGCCTATGATGCCGCCGTGCTCGACGACCTCGAAAGCACGGTGCCGGAGCTGACGACCGGCGTCTCCGTGCACAGCGCCATCGTCGCGCACTACATCCTCAATTACGGCTCGGAGGAGCAGAAGAAGCGCTGGCTGCCGAAGATGGCTTCAGGCGAGATGGTCGGCGCCATCGCCATGACCGAGCCCGGCACCGGCTCGGATTTGCAGGCCGTCAAGACCACCGCCAGGAAGCAGGGCAATTCCTACGTCATCAACGGACAGAAGACCTTCATCACCAACGGCCAGGCTGCCGACCTCGTCATCGTGGTTGCGCGCACCGGCGATGTCGGCGCCAAGGGCATTTCGCTGATCGTGGTCGAAACCTCAGGCGCGGATGGATACAAGCGCGGGCGCAACCTCGACAAGATCGGCCTGCATGCCTCCGACACGTCTGAGCTGTTCTTCGACAACGTCGCGGTGCCGCCGGACAATTTGCTCGGCGGCGAGGAAGGCCAGGGCTTCGTGCAGCTGATGCAGCAATTGCCGCAGGAGCGCCTCGCGCTCGCGGTCGGCGCGGTCGCGGCTATGGAGCGCGCGATAAAACTCACCGTCGACTACACCAAGGAGCGCAAGGCCTTCGGCAAGCCGCTGATGGATTTCCAGAACACCGCCTTCAAGCTCGCCGAGCGCAAGACCGAAGCGATGATCGCGCGCGTCTTCGTCGACTGGTGCATCGAGCGGCTGGTCGCAAAGGACCTCGACACCGTCACGGCGTCGATGGCGAAATATTGGTGCTCGGAGAAGCAGGTCGAGACCGCCGACGAATGCCTGCAGCTGTTCGGCGGCTACGGCTATATGCAGGAATATCCGATCTCGCGCATCTTCATCGATTCCCGCATCCAGAAGATCTATGGCGGGACGAACGAGATCATGAAGCTGTTGATCGCGAGGTCGTTGTAATCAAGCCGGCGTGAACGGCCTGCCGCTCAATTCGGATGCCACCACCGGCCGCCGATCACGACGCCTTCGGAGACGATCTTGCGGTCGCCGATCAGGTGCTCGCCGACGACGTCCTCATAGTCGAACTGGCCTTCCCTCACCGAGATCAGCGTGGCGTCGCCGACGCTGCCCGGCTTGAGGCTGCCGAGCTCGGGGCGCCGCAGCGCCATCGCGGCGTTGACGGTCGAGGTTGCGATGACGTCGGACAGCGGCATGCCCATGCACAGGAATTTCGACAGGGTCGTCACCTGATCGAAGGCCGGGCCGTCGATGCAGAGCTGATGAATGTCGGACGAGATGGTGTCGGGATAGAAGCCGTTGGCGAGCATCGCACGCGCGGTCTTGAATGCGAACGAGCCCTTGCCGTGGCCGATGTCGAACAGCACGCCGCGCTCGCGGGCGTCGAGCACCGCCCGCTTCACCGTGCCCTGCGCGGTCGCAGGCGTGTTGGGGAAGGGACGGAACGCATGGGTGAGCACGTCGCCGGGGCGCAGGCGCGCCAGCACCTCCTCGTAGCTCGGCGGCGGATGATCGATATGCGCCATCAGGGGCATGCCGACCTCGTTCGCGACCTCGAGCGCGATGTCGAGCGGCACGACGCCCGACGTGCCCGAGGAATGCAGCCCCACGCGCACCTTGATGCCGACGATGAGATCGCGGTTGGCGTCGGCCACCTTGGCCGCCTCGATCGGATTCATCAGCCGCAGCTCCTCGCTCTCGCCGACCATGATCCGGTGCGAGAAGCCGAAAATGCCGGCATGCGAGACATGCAGATAAGCGAGGATACGAACCTGGCTCGGCTCGATCACATGCTTGCGGAAGCCCGCGAAATTGCCCGGCCCCGCACTGCCGGTATCGACCGCGGTGGTGACGCCGGAAAGACGGCAGAACTCCTCGGCGTCGATGCCGAGCGACGTGCCGCCCCAATAGACATGGGTGTGGAGATCGATCAGTCCCGGCGTCACGATGTAGCGAGAGACGTCGCGCACCTCGGTGCCCGGATCCGCCTTGAGCCCACTGCCGATCGCCGCGACCTTGCCGCCGGAAAAGGCGACATCCGTCACAGCATCGAGCTTCTGGGACGGGTCGACCACACGGCCGCCGCGCAGGATCAAGTCGAAAGGCATTGTCGTCTCCGGATATGGCAGCGAGGCGGGGCGGCAGTCAGCCCGGGCCAGGAAGGAAGCTTCGCGCTTCTAGCAATTTTTGCGCCGACGAGCGTATCAAACGCGACGATTGCTCACTGAAAAACTGGCGATCCCGGGAAGACTCGAACTTCCGACCTACGGTTTAGGAAACCGTCGCTCTATCCGGCTGAGCTACGGGACCGCGGAACCCGCAGAGCGGGTTACCGGGGCTTCATATCAAAGCGGAGGCGGGATCGGAAGCCCTCCGCATTGCTCAATGCGGAGGGCTGCCGGCCATCTCACGCCCTGATATTGTTGTCCTTCACCACCTTGCCCCAAATCGCGACCTGCTTGTCGAAGAAGGTCTTGAAGGCGGGAGCGTCCTCGAGCAGCAGCGTCATCTGCTGCGTTTCCTTGAGCTGGGCGGCGGTGGCGGGCTCGCTCAGGATCTCCTTGGACGCCGTCGCGAGGCCTGCGACGATGTCCGGCGGCGTGCCGGTGGGCGCGAAGATGCCCCACCAGGCCAGCGTCTCGAAATCCGGGAAGCCTGCCTCGATCGCGGTCGGCGTATCCGGCAGGCCGGGCAGCCGCTCGCGGCCGAGCTGCAGGATCGGACGCAGCATGTTGGTGCCGAGCTGGGCTGCGACCAGCGCCGCCGATCCCGCGATCAGATCGACATGGCCGCCGAGCACGTCGTTCATTGCGGGGCCTCCGCCGCGATAGGGCACGTGCATGATCTCGACGCCGGCCTTGTTGCCGAGCACGGTCATGGCGAGATGGCCGAGCGTGCCGATGCCGACGGAGGCGTATTTCACCGCGCCGGGCATCGCCTTGCAGGCCGCCACCACGTCGGCAAAGCTCTTGTAGGGGCGGCCTGCACCGGCAGCGATCACGTAAGGCGCGGTGCCGACCAGCAACACCGGCATTAGCTCGCGCTCGACATCGACGGGCGGCTTGTCGAGGATGGAGGGGATCACCGCGTGGGAATCGAAGGTGACCAGGAACGTCGAGCCGTCAGGCGGGCTCTTGGCGACCTGCGCCGCGCCGAGCGCGCCTGCCGCGCCCGACTTGTTCTCGACAATGACGATGCGGTTGAGCTTGGTTTGCAGATGGCTCTGGAGCAGCCGCGCCATCGCATCGGTGGATCCGCCCGGCGGAAACGGCACCACCAGTGTGATTTTTGAAGCCTGCGCCAACGCCGGCGTCATCGCGAGAATAGCCGGCGCTGCCAGCAGCGTCCGTCGTGTGATCGTCATGGTATCCCTCCCCTGTTTTCTCGCGCCCGGCTTTTGCTCTTTGGCGCTTTAAGTGGTCCCGAAACCGGATCCCGCTTTTCTGTATTCTGGCCGCGGCGGACTGAAGATGTCCAGCACGCGGGCGCCGTCGGGGCCGGCGCGCATGGTGTGCGGCACATTACCCGGCGTGCGCCAGAAGTCGCCTTTCTTCACGGCAATCTCCTCATCACCCTGGACGCGGATGGCGGAGCCGTCGAGCAGCACGCCCCACTGCTCCTCGGGATGATGGTGCAGCGTGCCTTGCGCATGCGGCGCCAGCGTCACCACCGACAGCATCGCCTGCTCGCCGGAGAAGATGCGCGTGGTCACCCCTGCCGCGAGCTCGCGAAACAACCCGTCGCCGTTATCGTCGAGATTGTGGAATTCGTCCTGCTGCCTCACGCCGCCCTCCTCTTCATTCTCGCTGATCAGGATTTGCCATACGAGCCTTGATAACGGCCCTCGCGGATCGCCTTCAGCGTCTCCTCCTCGCGCGCGACCTGGGCTCGCACGGCGTCGAGCAGCGCCGCGGCACCGGCGGCGGCAAACGACACCACGCCGTCCTCGTCTCCGACGACGATGTCGCCGGGCGAGATCACGCTGCCGCCGATCGAAACAGGCACGTTGATCTCGCCGGGGCCGTTCTTGTAAGGGCCGCGGTGGATCACCGCGCGGGCATAGCAGGGAAAGTCATCGGCAGCGAACGCCGCGACGTCGCGGATCGCGCCGTCGATGACATAGCCTTCGGCTTTGCGCCATTGCGCGATGTTCTTCATGATCTCACCGACCAGCGCACGCGTTTCGTCGCCGCCGCCATCGACCACGATGACGTCGCCGGGACCCACCAGCTCGAGCGCGCGGTGGATGGCGAGATTGTCACCGGGACGGGTGCGGACCGTGAAGGCCGTGCCCACCAGCTTGGCGCCGCGATGATAGGGCTTGAGCCCCACTGCGCCAGGCAACCGGCCGAGATTGTCCGAAATGACCGAGGTCGGCGCACCGCGAAAACCCTCGATGATCGCGGCCGGCGGCTTCGGCACGGCGTTCGCAGCGATGGTGATGGTCATAATCTCAGTCCTTCCCGTGAATTCTCTTAATCGGCGTGCGCCCGCGCCTTCGCCGGCCAAATCCGGAAGGAGCGCCCCTCCTTCATCCACGCCGCGCGCTCGTCGCGCAACAGGGTGCGGCGAACTTTACCGGAATCGTCGCGCGGCGGGGCGGCGACGATCTCGAAGCTCTCCGGATGCTTGTAGCGGCTGAGCCGGTCCTTCAAAAAATCCGCCATACCGTCGGCGATGGCCTGACCGTCCGCATCGCGCTCCGGCTCGATGATGGCGTGCACGCGCTGGCCGAGTTCAGGATCGGGCAATCCCACCACAACGCAGGAGCGCACGCCAGGGCTCTCGGAGACGGCGGCTTCGACCTCGGCGGGATAGATGTTGGCGCCGCCGCGCAGCACCATGTCGGCGAGGCGGTCACCAAGATAAAGGTAGCCTTCCGCGTCCAGCCTGCCGATGTCGCCGAGCGATTCCCAGCCGTCGGCGCGGCGCTTCGGCTCCGCGCCGAGATAGTGATAGGTGGCATCCCTGCCGTCATTGTTGAGGAAATAGATCTCGCCGGTCTCGCCCGGCGCAACGTCGTTGCCATCCTCGCCGATGATGCGCAAGCGCGCCATCTCGCCGATCTTGCCGACCGAACCCTTGTGCGTCAGCCATTCCGTGCCGGAGATGATGCAGGAGCCTTGCCGCTCGGTGCCGCCATAGAGCTCCCAGATCCGCTCGGGTCCGAGCCAGGCGATCCAGTTCTCCTTCAGCCAGGGCGGCATCGGAGCGGCCATGTGGAAGACGGTTTGCAGGCTCGACACATCATAGGCGTTGCGCACGTGGTCCGGCAGCGCCCAGATCCGATGCATCATCGTCGGCACGAAATTGACCCATTGCACGCGCTCGCGCGCGATTTGCCGCAGCGCCTCCTCGGCATCGAACTTGACGAGGCCGGTGAGCTGGCCGCCGGTGAACAGCGCATAGTGCGACACGATGAACGGCGCATTGTGATAGAGCGGGCCGGGATTGAGCAGCGAGACCCCGAAAGGGATGTTGAGCGGCGGCGCGGCGACCGTGTCGGTCACCGCCGGCTGGTGATCGAGGATCACCTTCGGGCGGCCGGTCGATCCGCCGCTGGTCATGGCTTTCCAATAGCGCGCCACCGGTGCGGTGAGCGGCTCGTCCGAAAACCCTTCCGGCACGAAATCCGCGGGCAGACGGTTCGGCGCGTTCCAGTCGGCTTCGCCGCCGACCACCAGCGCCGGCTTCAGGATGTCGAGCACCGCGGCGGCTTCGCCGCGCGGCAGCCGCCATGACAGCGAGGTCGGCGTCGCCCCGCATTTCCACACGGCAAACGAGGTCTCGAAGAACGCATTGCAGTTGGGCAAACCGATCGCGACAAAGTCGCCGGGCTTGACACCCTTGGCCATGAACGCCCGCGCGCGCCGGTTGGCGCCGCGTTCGAGCGCGTCCCATGTCAGCGTATCCTGCCCGTGACGGACGGCGATCGTGCCTTGCGGTTTGCGTTCGGCGTACCAGCGCGGCACATCGGACAGGGGCAGCAGCATGAGGCGTTTCCACTTCGTATTCTTGGCGTCGCCGATGAGGCGAGCGCAGGATGAAGTGACGCTGTGACTCCTGCGCCACGTCAAGCAAAAAATGTCAGCATCACAGCCATGAAATTCCCGGGTTCCATGGGTGACAAGCAGGCCATAAAGGGGCAAAAATCAGCCCGACTCAGTTCGGGTTGAGTTTTGCAAGGAATGCTCTCGTAGAATGTCGGACGTAGTTGCATCGCGTCGTGCGGCGCTTGTCGTTGCTGCAGCAGGATTTTTCCTGCTGGCGCCGTCGCATGCCCAGGCACAATGGTGGAAGCGCGCGCCTGTTGACTTCGAGGCCTGCGCCGACGCCGCCGAGAAAGCTACGACCAAATCCGAGAAGACGGCTGCGCTTGCCGACTGCAACGCCAAATTCGCCGGCCGGCGCAAGGCGGGCGGCGGCTATTCCTATTACGATTTCCTCCAGGACCGCAGCTTCGACATCGCCGGGCCCAATCCGACGCCGGAGGAGCAGAAGAAGATCGACGAATCCTACACCGCCTATCTCGCCAATCAGCGCCGCAGCAATGAAGCCGCGCAGGCCACCGCGCGCCAGCAGCGCGAGCAGCAGGAACAACAGGTGCAGCAGCTCCAGCGGGTCGCGTTGCGAACCGAGGTCGAGCGCGTGCCCGTGCCGGTCGAGCGGCCGAAAGTCCAGCAGGCCGCCATCGGCGACGCGCGGCCGCGGCCGAAGGGCACACCCTGCACCAAGGGCTCGTTCTCCTGCGAATGGCCGCGGCTGTCGGATGGATTGAACGACATCAAGAAGCTGTTCAGCCCGACGCCGAGCAAGCCCGCGAAGAAGGGCTGAGCTGCGTCGCCGTCATTGCGAGCGCAGCGAAGCAATCCAGCATCTCTCCGCGGAGGCAGTCTGGATTGCTTCGCTACGCTCGCAATGACGAACTGGGCGGGGATCCGTCTCCTAGCCTCAGTTCGTGTGCTTCTTCTTGCTGCGCTTCGGTTGAGCAACCGGCGCATTCACCGGCGCCGTTGTTGTCGGTGAACTACCCAACTGCGAACGACTCTCCTTCAGGCGCGCGTCATAGCCGGGCGAATTCGTGACGGTCGGCGGCCTTGCCTGAGCAAACGTGGAAGCTGCACATAAGGCGGCGAGCACGACCCCGATCGTCAAACAACGTTTCATCGCACGTCTCCCGTCAGCCGGCGTGAACTCATGCAGCGCCGCGAACCTGCTGCGGCGTCAGCCGCGGCGGACCCTTGCCCGCGGCCTCAGCCTCGTTGATCAGCGCAACAATGCGGCGCGACAGCGGCACGTCGACACTGTTCTGTTCGGCGAGGGCGATGATCGCGCCCTGGAGATAGTCGATCTCGGTCTTGCGGCCCTGCTTCAAATCCTGCCACATCGAGGAACGCGCCTCGGGATCGATCTTCATGGTCCTTCCCAGGATCAGGTCGAAAATCGGATCAGGCAGTCTCAGCAAGGCGGGCGTCCAGGACGACGGGATCGGCGTCGCCGAGACCGGTGTGATGCCGGCGGCCCTCATTGCAGCCAGCCCCTCCGCCATCTGATCGGCGAACAACCTTCGCCATTCGCGGTTCGCCAATTGCGCAGCGAGGGGCATGTCGGACAAGGCGCTGAGCGCGTTGTTCAAATTGATGATCAGCTTGCCCCATTGCACGCCGGTGATGTCGCGGCTCGCGCGCATCGTGAGCCCCGGCACCGACAGAGCTGCGGCCGCGTTCGTGTCATCTTGGCCAACATGAATGTCGCCAGAGGTCGAGCGGTGGAAGCGGCCCTCGCCCATCCCGACCACGTTGAAAGGCACCATGCCGGCGAGCACGCGGCGATCGCCGAGGCGATCGCGCAGCACCGCGACGTTGCCGACGCCGTTTTGCAGCGAGACGATGACAGCGTCCTGCGGCGCATGCTGCGCGATCTGCTTGGCGACAGCTGCCGTGTCGGCGCTCTTCACCGTGACCAGCACGATGCCGGCGCTGTGCAAGATCGCGGGATCTTCCGATAGCGCGAGTTGGCCCGGATCGAGCTTCTTCTCGGAGCCGTCGAAATCGGTCAGAAGCAGACCGAACCGCTCGATCTCGGCCTTCACCCGCGGTCGCACCAGGAACGCGACGCGGCGACCGGCAGCCGCCAGGGTGCCGCCGACAAAACATCCGATGGCGCCCGCGCCGGCCACCACGATCGGTCGATCCGTCATCATCTTGGCTTGCCCCCTCAACGATCCGCCCTCGATAGCAGAGGCTGTGTCTGCTGCCCATTCCCGGAGTTGCGGCGCAATCGCCTTGTAACCGTCATGACGGCCTCATATGTTTTCGAACGGGGCTTGTTACCGGCAACAAAGCGCCAAGGGAGAACGCCATGGGTTTGCTCGACGTCCTCAACGGCATGCAGAACGGCCCGCGCGGGCCAAGCACGCCGAGTTCACAATCCTCATCCAATGGCGGCATGTCGCCCATGACCATGGCGCTGCTTGGCCTGCTCGCCTGGAAGGCATTCAAGCATATGAGCGGCAACCAGAGCGGCAGCGCGCCGCAGCCGTCCCCGGCACCGACGCCGACGCATCTCCCCCCGCCGGTGAATGCAGGCGCTGGTGGTGGCCTCGGCGACCTGTTGAAGGGCGGCCTTGGCGGCCTGCTCGCGGGCGGCGCGGCCGGCAGCGTGCTCAGCGGCGGGCTCGGCGATCTCCTCAACCAGCTTCAGCACAGCGGTCATGGCGATACTGCCAATACCTGGGTCGGCAAGGGCGAGAACAAGGCGATCGCTCCAGGCGATCTCGCCAATGCGCTCGGCGCCGACCAGATCGAGAGCCTGTCCGCCCAAAGCGGCCTGTCGCGTGACGAGCTGCTCTCGGGCCTCAGCCAGTATCTGCCGCAGGTGGTCGACCATCTGACGCCGGACGGACGGCTGCCGACCGAGCAAGAGATCGCGGGCAGAGTCTGATTGGTTTAGTCAAACGAGGGGAGCACGGACATGAGCATGGGTGGCTTGTTGTGGATCATCGTCGTCGGCTTCATCGCCGGCCTCATCGCGCGTTGGCTGGCGCCGGGACCGAACAATCCGAGCGGCTTCATCCTCACCACCATCCTCGGCATCGCCGGCGCGTTTCTCGCGACCTTCATCGGTCAGGCCATCGGTCATTACGGTCCCGACCAGGGTGCAGGATTCATCATGGCCACCATCGGCGCCGTGGTGGTGCTGTTCATCTGGCACCGGCTGGTGGCGAGCGGCGTGATCAAGGGGTGACGCTTCAAAACGCCGAAAGCGGCACACCGCCACCTCATCGTCATGCCCGGGCTTGACCCGGGCATCCACGTCTTTTGATCCGCGCGGCGACACGTGGATGGCCGGGTCAAGCCCGGCCATGACGTGGAGAGAGCGGAGGCCGGGTCAAGCCCGGCGACGACGTGGAGAGAGCGGAGGCCGGGTCAAGCCCGGCGACGACGTGGAGAGAATGTGCCGCGCGATCACGTCACCAAATGCATCCCCGCATCCATGCGCACGACTTCGCCGGTCATGTTGCTGGAGGCCGGCATCGCCAGGAAACAGACGAGCTGCGCGATGTCTTCCGCCGATGACGCGACCTTCAGCGGCACCTTCGCCACGACGCTGTCGCGCACCTGCTTGGCGCCCGCCTCGCCGCGGCCCTTGGTGAACCAGGGTGTATCGATATAGCCCGGGCATACCGTGTTGACGCGGATCAGCGGCGCCAGCGCGCGCGACAGCGACAGCGTCATGGTGTTGAGCGCGCCCTTGCTCGCGGCGTATGCGATCGACGATCCGACGCCGCTGATGCCGGCGACCGAGGAGATGTTGACCACGGCGGACGGCCGCCCAGAAGCTTTGGCGCCGGCCTCGAGCAGGCTGCGCGCCGCGCGCACCATCTGGAACGGGCCGATGGTGTTGACGCCGTACAGGCGCTGGAAATCTTCCGCCGACAATCCGTCGAGATCGGCATGGACGACATGCTTGGTGGTGCCGGCATTGTTGACGAGCACGTCGAGCCGGCCCCAGCCGCCAGCTGCCGCGACGATCTTGCGGCAATCGTCATCGTTCGAGACGTCGCCCTGCGCGACCAGAACTTCCGGTGAGCCCGCCTTGCGGCAATGCTCCGCGGTCGCCTCCGCTTCCTTCTGGCTCGAGGAATAGTTGATGACGAGCCGCGCCCCGCTCCGTGCGAGAATTTCCGCGGTCGCAGCGCCCAGGCCGGAGGCGGACCCCGTCACGATTGCGCACAAACTGTCCTTTGCCATCCGGATTTCCTTCCCCTTGATTGAGTATCGACGTTCTGTTTAGCGAGTTTGCCGCGCCCTGCAAATCGAGCAAACTCCGCTAAGCGGAATTAGCTCATCGCCCATGCCCGCGCCGCAGGTTGACCTGCGATCAGCGCTTGTCAGGGCCATGGCTTTTTTGGATCATCGGGCGCAAGAAGAACCTGCGCGCCCGCCCCACTGGGGCCGGATGCGCCAATGGCAAAACACGGGGAACGCTGTGGCGGAGAGTGACAATATCGTCGTCGAGACCGCGGAGAAAATCTTCGCCGATCTCGCCGATCCGCAGACCGTCAACAACGACAAGAAGGATTCGTGGCAGGCGCCGCTGTGGCAGGCGCTGAGCGAGGCCGGCCTGCCGCTGGCCTGGGTGCCCGACGATCTCGGCGGCTCCGGCGCGAGTCTGGCCGACGGCTTTGCGCTGCTGAACGCGGCCGGCCGTTTCGCAGTCGCGGTTCCCCTGGCCGAGACCATGCTGGCCGGCTGGCTGCTGGCGCAGGCGAAGATCGCTTCCCCGGAGGGGGAGATGACGGTGCTGCCGGCGTCGCCCAAGGATCGCATCACCCGCGATGCCGATGGTGCGCTCTCCGGCCGCGCCCGCGGCGTGCCCTTCGCAAAGGCGGCAAAGCACTTCGCGGTGCTGGCCCACGGCAAGGACGGAGTCGCGGTCGCGCTGGTGGATGCGAGCAAGGGCCGGATCGAGACCGGACTCAATGTCGGCTATGACCACAGCGACACCGTCACGCTCGACAAGGTCCAGCCCCTCACCATCAAGCCCGCGCCGAGCGGCTTTGACCAGACCACAATGATGCTGATGGGCGGCGTCGCGCGCAGCCTTCAGATCGCGGGCGCGCTGGAATCGATGCTCGACATCTCCGTGCGCTATTCCAACGAGCGCGTCGCCTTCGAGAAGAAGATCTCCAAATTCCAGGCGGTGCAGCACAATCTCGCCCGCCTCGCCGGCGAGTCGGCTGCTGCGCTTGCGGCTGCGACTTCCGCGGCCGACGCCATCGCCAACGCAAAGTCGTTCGATGACGCGGTCTATCTCGAAGCCGCCTCCGCAAAGATCCGCTGCGCGGAAGCTGCGGAAAAGGGCGGCGCCATTGCGCACCAGGTCCATGGCGCGATCGGCTTCACCCTGGAGCACATCCTGCACCGCTATTCGCTGCGGGCGCTTGCCTGGCGCGACGATTTCGGTTCGGAAAGCCACTGGGCCGTCGAGCTCGGCAAGCTCATTGCCAACCGCGGCGCCGACGAATTGTGGCCGCTCGTGGCTTCGCGCTGATCAGGGACGAGACAACAATGACCGCTGCCCTCCGTTTCGATCCGATCCGCCTGCCCGAGAAATGCGAGCAATTGCGCAAGGAAGTACGCGCCTTCCTCGCGGAGGAAATCGCCGCCGGTACCTTCGATCCGCACAAGCCCAACCGCGAAGACACCGACGCGCCGGAATTCTCCCGCCGGGTCGGCGCCAAGGGTTGGCTCGGCATGACATGGCCGAAAAAATATGGCGGCCAGGAGCGCTCGTTCCTCGAACGTTACGTGGTGACGGAGGAGATGCGCGTCGCCAACGCGCCGACGCGGCGCTTCTTCGTCGCCGACCGCCAGAGCGGACCGGTGCTGATCAAATACGCGCCTGAGCACATCAAAATGGACATCCTGCCGCGCATCTGCCGCGGCGAGATCTGCTTCGCGATCGGCATGAGCGAACCGAACTCCGGCTCGGACCTGTTTGCCGCGAAGACCCGCGCGACCAAGACCGACGGCGGCTATCTCATCAATGGCACCAAGATCTGGACCTCGTCGGCGCATATCGCCGACTACATGATCGCGATCTTCCGGACGTCGCAGCCGACCAAGGAAAACCGACGTCACGGCCTGACCCAGTTCCTGGTCAAGATGAAGCAGCCGGGCATCCAGGTGAACCCGATCGGCCAGATCACCGGCCAGTACGAGTTCAACGAGGTCGTGTTCACCGATTTCTTCGTGCCTGACGATCATGTGCTCGGCGAAGTGGACGGCGCCTGGAAGCAGGCGACCAGCGAGCTCGCTTATGAGCGTTCGGGCCCCGAGCGCTTCCTGGAGACCTATTACGTGCTGACCGAGCTGGTTCGCGCCGTTGGTCCCAATCCGGATACCCGCAGCGCCGAAGGCATCGGCCGGCTGGTGGCGCAGCTCCACACCATGCGGCGCATGTCGGTCTCGGTCGCGGGCATGCTGCAAGCCGGCAAGGAGCCGGTCGTCGAAGCCTCCATCGTCAAGGACATCGGCACGGTGTGGGAACAGCAGCTGCCGCACCGCGTGCGCGATCTCGCCGCCTTCGTCGAGGAGACCGCGACCAACCGCGAGACGCTGGAGCGGCAGCTCGACTTCGCCATCAAAACCGCGCCGAAACTCACCATCCAGGGCGGCACCACCGAGGTGCTGCGCGGCATCATCGCCCGCGGGCTTGGCTTGCGCTAATCATTCGAGGACATCATGAGCACCTATAAAGATATCGGCGTCGAAACAGTTGGTCACGTCGGCACCATCGAGATCCGCCGCCCGCCGCTCAACTTCTTCGACATTTCGCTGATCAACCAGATCGCGGACGCACTCGACGAGTTCGATCGCGACATCGAGATTCGCGCCTCGGTGCTATCGGCCCAGGGCAAGGCGTTTTGCGCCGGCGCCAATTTCCAGGACCCGGCACGACAGGCGCAAGAGGCGCGCGAAGCCGATAAGACGGCCAAGGGCGATCCGGCCGACAGCCTCGGGGCGATCAATCATCTCTACATCCAGGCCGTGCGCATCTTCCGCGCCAAGAAGCCGATCGTCGCGGCCGTGCAGGGCGCCGCCATCGGCGGCGGACTGGGCCTCGCGGTCTCGGCGGACTTCCGGGTCACCTGCCCCGAAGCGCGCTTCTCCGCGAACTTTACAAAGCTCGGCTTTCATCCCGGCTTCGGCCTGACTGTGACGCTGCCCGAGCTGATCGGAAAGAACAACGCCGAGCTGATGTTCTACACCAGCCGCCGCGTCACCGGTGAAGAGGCCTTCAAATGGGGCCTCGCCAACGAGCTGGTGCCGCAGGACCAGGTCAAGGCGGCCGCACTGAAGCTCGCCGGTGAAATCGCCGAATGCTCCCCGCTCGGCCTCGTCTCCACCCGCGCCACGATGCGCGCTGGCCTCGCCGATCGCGTGATGGCCGCGACCAATCACGAGCTCGAGGAGCAGACCCGACTGCGCGCCACGGAAGACTTCAAGGAAGGCGTGAAGGCCACGGAAGAGCGGCGGGTCGCGAATTTCAGGGGGCGGTAGGTCCTTTCTTCCTTCTCCCCTTATGGGAGAAGGTGGCGCGAAGCGCCGGATGAGGGGTTGTCTCCGCAAGCCATTCTCTTGCGCTTGTGGAGAGAGACCCCTCACCCGTCTCGCCGCTTCGCGGCGAGCCACCCTCTCCCACAAGGGGAGAGGGATGATCTCCGCCCCACCACCAGCGCGTCCACGATCGTCACGCCCTGCCCTTCCGCGTGCACCAGCATCGGGTTGAGCTCGATCTCCGCGATCTCCTCTGCATGTTGCGCGGCAAGCACGGAAATGTCCGCGATCAACTGCGACACCGCCGCAACATCCGCCATCGCCGCCCCGCGAAATCCCGTCAGCAGCGGCGCGGCTTTCAAGCGCGCCAGCATCGTGCCGGCTTCTTCTGCGCTGACCGGCGCCGGGCGGTAGACGACGTCGCGGAACAATTCGGTCGTGATGCCGCCAAGGCCCACCATCACCATCGGCCCGAACGTCGCGTCTGTCATGGTGCCGATGATGATCTCGACACCCTGCTTCGCCATCGGGCAGACCAGCACGCCCTGAATGGCCGCCTCAGGCCTGTGCTGGCGCACATTGTTGAGCAGCGCCTCGAACGCCAGAAACGCTTCGCCCTTTGTGGTGATATTGACGCGCACGCCGCCGACCTCGCTCTTGTGCGCGATGTCCGGCGACTGGATCTTCAGCACCAGCGGAAAGCCGACGCGGGCGACGGCATCATCGAGCTCGCCCTTGTCCTTCACCAGCACTTCATCCGGCAGCGCGATGCCGGCGGCGCGGAGCAATGTCTTGCTGTCGGCTTCCGAGAGCGCAGGCGATTTCAGCTGTGCTGAGATGTCCCGCGCGGGGACTTGCGCCCCGTCCGCGGGCCTCTGCAGCTCGAAGGTGGCATAATCGACGAGCTGCCGCATCGCGACGCCGACATAAGTGAGGCCGGAGAGCACCACGACGCCGGATTTGGCAAGCTCGCGCCGCGCGAAATCGGACGGTACCGTGTAGGAATAGAACACCACCGGCTTGTGCTGCGCGGCCAGCACCGGCGTCAGCTCGGCTTCCTTGAAGGGCTTCCGGACGTCGCTCGACAGCGACAGCACGATCAGGATTGCGTCGATCTCGTCCGACGCGGTGAGCACATCGACGCTCTTTTGCAAGCCGCCCGAGGTCACGCCCTGCGCCGTGACGTCGATCGGGTTGCGCGCGGTGCCGTAGGACGGCATCAGCGCGCTGATCTCCGCCTGGACTTTTTCGGAGAGCTCCGGCACCTGCAAGCCTTGCAGCGCCACGGCATCGGCGCCCCAGATGCCGGCGCCGCCGGAGACGGTGACCACGGCGACGCGATCGCCTTTCGGCAACGGATTGCTCGCAAGCACAGCTGCGATCGTCAGCGCCTCGTCGAGATCGTTGGAGACGATGAAGCCATATTTGGCGAACACCGCGTCGTAGGCCGCCGACCATCCGGCCATGCTCGCGGTGTGCGAGGCGGCCGCGCGCATCCCGGCGCCGGAGCGGCCGACCTTCGTGACGATGACAGGCTTTTTCAGTTCGGCGGCGCGCCGCGCTGCCGCGAGAAACTTGTCGACGTCGCGAATGCCTTCGATGAACAGCAGGATCACGTCCGTTGAAGCGTCCTGCACCATGTAATCCAGAAACTCGCCGGCCCCGAGATCGGATTCGTTGCCGGCACTGACGACATAGCTCACGGCAATGCCGAGCGCACTGGCGCGGTGATAATACGCAAAGCCGATGCCGCCGCTCTGCGCCACGATGCCGATCCGCTTCGTCGTGGCGACCAGCGGCACCACGCTCGGCTTGACGTCCACGGCGGGACTGAACGTCGCCGCCACGCGCTGCTTCTGGCTGAAAAAGCCTTCGGCATTCGGACCGGAAATCCGCATGCCGGTGCGCCTCGCCAGCGCCGCGATCGCGTCCTGCATCGCCGCGCTCTCCCCGCCCTCCTCGGCGAAGCCGGAGGAGATGATAACAGCGTTCTTCACGCCGGCGGCGGCGCATTGTTCGAGCGCGGCGAGCACCGCGCGGGCGGGGATGAGGATGATTGCGAGATCGACCGGCGCGCCGATGTCGGTGATCGATTTGTAGCAAATGAGGCCGTCGATCTCGGCGTAGTTCGGGTTCACCGGATAGATTTTTCCGGGATACTCGTTCTTGCGCAACATCGACAGCAGGCGCCCCGGAATCTTCTCGTGATCGCGCGAAGCACCGATCAGCGCGATGCTGGCGGGTGCAAAGAAGCTGTCGAGCGGATGCGGCATGTGCAGATTCCAATTGTCGGTCTGGCGCTACCCCCGTCATGGCCGGGCCTGTCTCGCCTGCGCGGCCGAAGCCGCTTCGGCCGCGCAGGCGGGACAGGCCTGGGCATGACGACACAACGAGAACTAGCGCAAGTGGTCAAGCAGCGAGCCGAAATGTCACGCCGCTCAGCAGAAACTCATTGCCCGCCACCGCGAGCCCCTTGGCCTTGGCGGCATGCAGCACCTGGGCCACATCTGTCACCTGAAACTCCAGCGCGCTCATGATTTCGCTGGCGCCCTTCACGAACCGGAAGGTCGCGTTGGTCAGCTTCAGTTCGACATCGCCACTCGGCGCCACGCCGATGAGCTTGCCCCAATGCTCGGCCAGCCCTTGCGGGTCCGGGCTCTGTATTTCCACGCTCGTCAACGCCTGCGTCACGTCCTTGCGGATGAATTTATGCCAGTCTGGCCCCGCTGGCGGATAAGGCCCCAAAATGTCGTCGCTGCCTTCGGTGTGGTTGAACTCGATGAAGGCGGCGCGACAGTCGCGGGGATGGAGCTGCACGCTGTGATAGGGCGCGTGGTCGATCACGTTGGCGGTGCGCACGCCCAGAGCGTTGGCGTTACGGCCGCGCTCGTCGGGATCGTTGCAGCAGAAGATCGCCATGTAGCCGCCGCGGCCGCCGCTCTTCTCGATGAAGCGGCCGGCCGTGGTGCCCTCCTTGAACGGCGCGACCACCTCCAGCAGGATCGTGTCGACCGGCAGCAGCGCGTTCTCCAGGCCGTATTTCGCGACGTTGCCGTCGCGGTAGCAGACAGCGAGGCCCATGATGTCAGCGATATCCGCGATCACGGGCGCGAGCTGCGGCGCGACCAGGCAGATCTGCCGCAACCGCATATAGGGCGCCATCGTCATGCGCCCTTGAAGGTCGGCTTGCGCTTCTCGACGAACGCCTTTGCGGCCTCCTTGTGATCCTCGGTATCGCTGCAGCGGGTGTGATGGATCGCCTCGCCGTCGAAGCAATCCTCCAGCGCGAGATGCTCGGCATTGTTGATGTTGCGCTTGATGAAGCCAAGCGCGATCGACGGGCCCTGCGCCAGCGACAGTGCGAGCTCGTGCGCGGCCGTATCGATCTCGGCGTCGGGGACAACCTTGGTCACCATGCCGATCGCATGTGCTTCCTTCGCGGTCAGCACCGGCGAGGTCAGATAGAGCTCGCGCGCCCGCGCACTGCCGAGCAGCTGGGTGAGGAAATAGGTGCCGCCGTAATCGCCGGAGAAGCCGACTTTTGCGAAGGCGGTGGTGATCTTGCAGGATTCGGAAGCGACGCGGAGGTCGCACGACAGCGCCATCGACAGACCCGCGCCGGCCGCAGCACCATCGAGCTGTGCCACCACGGGCTTTGGCATCTGGTGCAGGATACGCGACACTTCCATGCCGCGGCGCAGGTTCGCCATCTTCACTTCGAACGGCAGCGGCGCCCGGCCCTCGGCCATCGACTTGACGTCGCCGCCGACGCAGAAACTGCCGCCCGCGCCCTTGAACAAGACCGCGCGCACCTTCGGATCATCCGCCGCGCGCCGTGCCGCCACGACCAGCCCGGCGACCATGTCCGGGTTGAGCGCGTTCTTCCGCTCGGGCCGGTTCATGGTGATGGTGAGCAGCCCGCCTTCGAGCTTCTGCAGGACCATGTCGTTGCTCATGGGGCTCTCCTTGTTGTTGTTTGGCTCGGTCTATCGATGTTCGTCATTGCGATCGTAGCGAAGCAATCCAGAAACGTTTCCGCGGAGACAGCCTGGATTGCTTCGTCGCTTCGTTCCTCGCAATGACGGTGTTTATTTCTTCACCAGCGGGCAGCGCGACTGCTCCAGCGACTGGAACGCCTCGCTGCCGGGCACGGTGGCGAGCAGCTTGTAGTCGTCCCAGCGGCCCTTGGATTCCGACGGCTTCTTGACCTCGAACAGGTACATGTCGTGCAGCATGCGGCCGTCCTCGCGGATCTTGCCGTTCTTGGCGAAGAAGTCGTTGATCGGCGTCTCCTTCATCACTTTCATCACCGTCGCGGCGTCCGTCGTGCCGGCGGCCTTCACGGCCTTCAGGTAGTGCGTCACGGACGAATAAACGCCCGCCTGCGCGGAGGTCGGCGGCCGCTTCATACGCTCCTGGAAGCGCTTCGAGAACGCGCGGGTGTCATCGTTGAGATCCCAGTAGAAGGCTTCCGCCAGCAACAGGCCCTGCGCGGTCTCGAGTCCGATGGAGTCGATATCGGTCACGAAGGCGAGCAGCGGCGAGACCTTCTGGCCGCCCTTGGTGATGCCGAACTCGGCCGCCTGCTTGATGGCGTTGACGGTGTCGCCGCCGGCATTCGCAAGCCCGATCACCTTGGCTTTCGAGGCTTGGGCCTGGAGCAGGAACGACGAGAAATCCGACGTGTTGAGCGGATGGCGCACGCTGCCGAGCACCTTGCCGCCGGTCTTGGTCACGACGGCGCTGGTGTCCTTTTCCAGATCCTGGCCGAAGGCGTAGTCGGCGGTGAGGAAGTACCAAGTGTCGAGGCCCGACTTCACGGCCGCAAGGCCGGTCACATTGGCCTGACCGTAGGTGTCGAACACGTAGTGAATGGTATAGGGACCGCAGGCCTCGTTGGTGAGGCGGATCGAGCCCGGGCCGTTGAACATGATGATCTTGTTGCGCGCTTTCGCGATCTCGCCGGCGGCGAGCGCCGTCGCGGAGGCCGCGACGTCATAGATCATTTCGACGCCCTGATTGTCGAGCATGTCGCGGACGATATTGGCGGAGAGATCGGCCTTGTTCTGATGGTCGGCAGCCAGCACCTGGATCTTGCGGCCGAGCACCTCACCGCCAAAGTCCTCCACGGCCATCTTGGCCGCGGTCTCGCTGCCGGGGCCGGTGATGTCGGCATAAAGGCTCGACATGTCGAGGATGCCGCCGATCTTCAGTGGCGGCTTGTCCTGGGCCTGCACGGCGCTCGCGCTCAGCGCCAACGCAGCGGCAAAAATGCCCGACAAAACATGCTTCATCGAAAAGACCTCCCTTATCGCGCCGTACTCTGATGGCGGCTTGGTTATTGCTGTTACCGCAATCATGCCGCATGCGCGACAGCGCAGCAAGCGCACGGGACGATGCAGATGAACGATCAACACGCGCTTTCCGCAAAGCGGAATGACGAGATGCGGAAGAGTGCCTCCGCCGTCATTGCGAGCGCAGCGAAGCAATCCAGGATCTTTCCTCGGAGGGACTCTGGATTGCTTCCCTGCGCTCGCAATGACGGAGTATGAACAAACAGTCTTCGCGCCCCACCGCGCTTGAGTTATGGTTGGAGCGCAACGCAACCTTTCCGGGCAACGTGACGCGACTGCTTCATCTCATCGTCGCATGTCTCCTGGTCGCGGCACGCGGTGCGTCCGCCACGCCGTGCCAGTTCGAGTCCCAGGGCGAAGGCCGCGTCACCGCGATCGATGCGCGCAGTCTGCGTCTCGATGACGGCCGGGAAATCCGCTTGACCGGCATCGAGCCGACCGCAAACACGAAGCAGGCGCTGACGACGCTGCTCGTCGGTCGCGACGTTATTTTGCGCAGCGCCGACGACACGCCCGACCGCTATGGCCGTCAGGGCGCGCTGGTCTTTGTCGGCGAGAGCGACATCTCCGTGCAGGCGACGCTCCTCGCCCAGGGCGAGGCCATCGTCTCGGCCGAGATCGCCGATAAGGACTGCGCGGCCGCCCTGATGGCGGCGGAGGCCGAGGCGAGGCGCCAAAAAAAGGGCAGCTGGGCTGACCTGTCGGCCATAAAAAACGCGGAAAGTCCGGACGATATTTTGGCGGGGATCGGGCGTTTTGTGGTGGTCGAGGGCAAAGTCCTGTCGGTCCGGCAAGCTGGGGCAATGACCTACCTCAACTTCGGACGAAACTGGACACGCGGCTTCGCCGTGACTATTTCAAAGCGCATGATACCCGCGTTCGAAAGCGCCGGGATCACCCTTAAGTCTCTGGAAAATAAGCGTATTCGTGTCCGGGGCTGGGCTGAGGGGAATACGGGGCCGCGTATCGATGTACGCCTCGTGGGACAAATCGAGTTGCTGGGCGCAAACGAGCCGACAGGGGTAAGGCCCTAAAAAGGGCCAGGCACGGGTTAAGCGACGTGAATGGGGTGCTAGGACGGCACGGACGAGGTGAACGCCGCCGCCTGCGGGCAGCGCCGGCTGCGCTATGCCTCGTGCTGGGTTCAGCCCTCGCCGGTTGCGGCGATATGGGCCGGTTCCAGACCGCGGCGGCGCCCCCGACCGTCGCAATGCCCAAGCCGAAGCCGGCCGTCGCGCAGACCCCCGCCACCGAAAAGGAGCACGAGCGCATCCTGGCGAGCTACGGCGGCACATATGACGACCCCAGGCTCGAATCGCTCGTCACCAAGACCGTCGACCGCCTGGTCGCAGCGTCCGACCGCCCCGATCAGGGTTACAGGGTCACGATCCTCAATTCCGGCGCGGTGAACGCCTTCGCGCTGCCGAACGGCCAGCTCTATGTCACGCGCGGTCTTCTTGCGCTGGCGAGCGATACGTCGGAATTGTCCTCCGTGCTCAGCCACGAGATGGCGCATGTGCTGTCCAAGCACGCCGCGATGCGCGAGGACCAGGCCCGCCAGGCCGCGATCGTCACCCGCGTCGTCACCGACATGAGCAACGATCCCGATCTCACCGCGCTGGCGCTCGCCAAGACCAAGCTGACCATGGCGAGCTTTTCGCGCAATCAGGAGTTCGAGGCCGACGGCGTCGGCGTCGGCATCTCCGCCAAGGCCCATTTCGATCCTTATGGTGCTGCACGCTTTCTCTCGGCGATGGAGCGCAATGCCGAGCTGAAGGTCGGCAAGACCTCGCTCGATCCGCGGGCGCAGGATTTCACCTCGTCGCATCCGGCAACGCCCGAGCGCGTGCAGAACGCGCAGACCATCGCGCGGCAATACGCAGCGCCAGAGGGCGGCGAACGCGACCGCGAGACCTATCTCGCCGCGATCGACAATCTCGTCTACGGCGAAGACCCCAGCGAAGGTTTTGTCCGTGGCCGGCGCTTCCTGCATCCGAAGCTCGGTTTCACCTTCCAGGCGCCGGACAATTTTACGCTCGACAACACCGCGCAGGCCGTGATCGGCGTGCGCGACGGCGGCTCGCAGGCGATGCGCTTCGACGTCGTGCGGGTGCCGGCCGAACAGTCGCTGGGCGATTACCTGAATTCCGGCTGGATGGAGGGCGTCGAGAAGGCCTCCACCGAGGACATCACCATCAACGGTTTTCCGGCTGCGTCCGCCACCGCCAAGGGCGACCAGTGGCAGTTCAAGGTCTATGCGCTGCGCTTCGGCAGCGACGTCTACCGCTTCATCTTCGCGGCACGGCAGAAGTCGACCGAGAGCGAGCGCAATGCGCGCGAGACCGTCGGTTCATTCCGCCGCCTGACGCTCGACGAGATCCAGGCCGCGCGCCCGCTGCGCATCAAGGTCATCACCGTACAGCCTGGCGACACCGTGGAATCGCTCTCCCACCGCATGGCCGGCGTCGACCACCCGGCCGAGCGTTTTCGCGTGCTCAACGGGCTCGATCGCAACGCGCAGGTGAAGGTGCGCGATCGTGTGAAGGTCGTGGCGGATTGACGCGCGGTGGTTCCGCAAACTCCGCTGTCGTCCCGGCGTCGGCCGGGACCCATAACCCCAGGGAGCAATTTGGCGGGCGCTGGTCGTTCGGGATTAAGAACACCCGCGTTCGATAGATCACGCGGTATGGGTCCCGGCCCCCGTGCGCAATTGCGCACTAGGCCGGGACGACATTCGCTTGTAGCTGCAGCTCACGCCCTAACCGCCCGCGTCCATATCGCCGGCCTCGCGCTGGCCGCTGAGCCAGAGCGCGAGCAAGGTCCAGAACGCGCCTGATAGCAGGTACGCACCCGAGGCGATGACGCCGAGATTGGTCGCCAGCAACAGAGCGACCAGCGGTGCAAAGCCTGCGCCGAACAGCCAGGCCATGTCGGAGGTCAGCGCCGAGGCCGTGTAGCGATACGCCTGCTTGAAGTTCGAGGCGATCGCACCCGAGGACTGGCCGAACGAGAGGCCGAGCAGGATGAAGCCGATCACCATGTAGATGGTCTCGCCGAACGCGCCGGCATCGAGCAGCTGCGGGGCAAAGCCGCTGTAGATCGCGATCGCGATCGCCGATCCCATCAGCAGCGACTTGCGGCCGACGCGATCGGCGATGACGCCGGAGAGCACGATCGCGCCGACGCCGAACACGGCGGCGACGATCTCGATGATCAGGAAGCGCACCGGGCTTTCGCGGGTGAACAGGAACACCCAGGACAGCGGAAACACCGTGACCATGTGGAACAGCGCGAAGCTCGCCAGCGGCGCAAACGCACCGAGCATGATGTTCTGGCCTTCGCGCGCCACGGTCTCGGAGATGCGCGAGGGTTGCAATTCGCGGGTCTCGAACAGCGAGGCATATTCTTCCGTCGTCACCATGCGCAGGCGCGCGAACAGCGCCACGACGTTGATGGCGAAGGCGACGAAGAACGGATAGCGCCAGCCCCAATCGAAGAAATCGTCGGCCGACAGATTCCCGGCGAAATAGGCGAACAGCCCGCTCGCCACGATCAGACCAAGCGGCGCACCAAGCTGCGGCACCATCGCGTACCAGCCGCGCTTTGAAGGCGGCGCGTTCAGCGCCAGCAGCGAGGCCATGCCGTCCCAGGCGCCGCCCCAGGCCAGACCCTGTGCGATGCGCGCCAGCGCCAGCAGCCAGATCGCGGCAGCGCCGATCTCGTGATAGCCGGGCAGGAACGCGATCGCGACGGTGGCGGTGCCGAGCAGGAATAGCGCCGAGATCAGCTTGGCCGTCTTGCCGTACCCGCGGTCGACCGTCATGAAAATGACGGTGCCAATCGGCCGGGCCATGAAGGCCAGCGCGAAGATCATGAAGGAATAGAGGGTGCCGGTCAGTTCGCTCGTGAACGGGAACACCAGGCGCGGGAACACGATCACCGAGGCGATCGCGAAGACGAAGAAGTCGAAGAATTCCGAGGTGCGGCCGATGATGACGCCGATAGCGATCTCGCCGGGACTGGCCTGATCGTGGCCGTGCTCGCCCGAGTGGTCTGCCATTGCGGGGGTCTGTGCCATCGCCATTCGCGCGCCCTTAACGTCCTGAAAACCAAAGCCAACCGCCCGGCGAGGCGCCAGGCAATCTAGCCCTGTCTGGCGCAACATCCCGCACTGCAACATTGGACAAATTGTCCAATGTCCGGATTGCTGCGCCGCAGCTACCCCTTGGCCCCGCAAAGGAAACTCATTCTCATAAGGCTCGGCCCGTGTCCCGTTTCAAGATTCTGGCGCTGCTACCGCTGGCGGTTGCGCTCGGCGGCTGCAACTACGTCGTGCTGGCGCCGGCCGGCGATATCGCGGCCCAACAGCGCGACCTCGTCATCATCTCCACCGTGCTGATGCTCCTGATTGTCCTCCCCGTGATGGCGCTGACGGTGCTGTTCGCCTGGCGCTACCGCCAGTCCAACACCGACGCCCGCTACGAGCCGGATTGGGACCACTCGACCAGCCTCGAGCTGGTGATCTGGTCGGCGCCGCTCTTGATCATCGTTTGCCTGGGCGCGCTGACCTGGATGGGCACGCATCTGCTCGACCCCTATCGCACGCTCGGCCGCATCCATGCCGACCGCGCCGTGGACCAATCCAAGGCCCCACTCGAGGTCGACGTCGTCGCGCTCGACTGGAAGTGGCTCTTTATCTATCCGGACTACGGCGTCGCCACCGTCAACGATCTGGCAGCTCCGGTCGATCGTCCGATCAAATTCCGCATCACCGCGTCCTCGGTGATGAACTCGTTCTACATCCCCGCGCTGGCCGGCCAGATCTACGCGATGCCTGGCATGGAGACCAAGCTCCACGCCGTCGTGAACCACGCCGGCACCTACCGGGGCTTTTCGGCGAACTACAGCGGCGCCGGCTTCTCCGGCATGCACTTCAACTTCCAGGGCCTCGACGACAAGGGCTTTGACGCCTGGATCGCCAGCGCCAAGTCCGGCGGCGGCTCGCTCGGCCGCGCCGAATATCTCCAGCTCGAAAAACCCAGCCAGAACGAGCCGGTGCGGCGCTACGGCACCGTCGATTCCGATCTCTACCGCCTGATCCTCAACATGTGCGTCGAGACCGGCAAGATGTGCCAGAGCGAGATGATGGCGATCGACGCCAAGGGCGGCCTCGGCCATGAGGGCCTGAACAACACCCTGCCGCTGGCCTACGACAAGTACGCCCGCCGCGGCACGGCGCTTGGGCCGGAGCCGACCTTCGTCGCCGGCACCTGCACGCCCGATGCGCCGCAGGGCAGGACCACCGCTTCCATCACGGCACCTGTCGACACCGCGCCGCTGCTCGGCGCCGGCCTGAAGCGGCCGAGTTTCACGCCGCTGAAGTCCTCGTCCTTCTTCCTCGGACAACGTCCGAAGTCAGATTCGTAAAGAGATCCCGCATGTCTCCTGATCTTCTCAAGCTCATCTTCGGCCGGCTCACCTTCGAATCGCTGCCGCTGCACGAGCCGATCGTCGTCGGCACGTTTGCCGTGGTGGCGACCGGCGGCCTCATCATGCTCGCCGGCCTGACCTATTTCCGCGTCTGGGGTTATCTCTGGAGCGAGTGGTTCACCAGCGTCGACCACAAGCGCATCGGCATCATGTACATGATCCTCGGCATCGTGATGCTGCTGCGCGGCTTCGCCGACGCGCTGATGATGCGGTTGCAGCAGGCGCTCGCCTTCGGCGGCTCGGAGGGCTATCTCAACGCCCATCACTACGACCAGGTCTTCACCGCCCACGGCGTGATCATGATCTTCTTCGTGGCGATGCCGCTGGTCACCGGCCTGATGAACTTCGTCGTGCCGCTCCAGATCGGCGCGCGCGACGTGTCGTTCCCGTTCCTGAACAATTTCAGCTTCTGGATGACGGTCGGCGGCGCGGTGCTGGTGATGGCCTCGCTGTTCATCGGCGAATTCGCCCGCACCGGCTGGCTCGCTTATCCGCCGCTGTCGAACATCGGCTACAGTCCGGATGTCGGCGTCGACTATTACATATGGGGGCTACAGGTCGCGGGCGTCGGAACGACACTGTCCGGCATCAACCTGATCTGCACCATCGTCAAGCTGCGGTGCCCCGGCATGACCATGATGCGGATGCCGGTGTTCACCTGGACCGCGCTCTGCACCAACGTGCTGATCGTCGCTTCCTTCCCGGTTCTGACCGTCGTGCTCGCGCTGCTCTCGCTCGATCGCTACGTCGGCACCAACTTCTTCACGAACGATTTCGGCGGCAGCCCGATGATGTACGTGAACCTGATCTGGATCTGGGGTCATCCCGAGGTCTACATCCTGGTTCTCCCCGCCTTCGGCATCTTCTCGGAAGTGACATCGACCTTCTCGGGCAAGCGGCTGTTCGGCTACACCTCGATGGTCTACGCCACGGTGGTCATCACCATCCTGTCGTACCTGGTCTGGCTGCACCACTTCTTCACGATGGGGTCGGGCGCCAGCGTCAACTCCTTCTTCGGCATCACCACGATGATCATCTCGATCCCGACGGGCGCGAAGATGTTCAACTGGCTGTTCACGATGTATCGCGGCCGCATCCGCTTCGAGTTGCCGATGATGTGGACGATCGCGTTCATGCTGACCTTCGTGCTCGGCGGCATGACCGGCGTGCTGCTCGCGGTGCCACCGGCCGACTTCGTCCTGCACAACAGCCTGTTCCTGATCGCGCACTTCCACAACGTGATCATCGGCGGCGTCGTGTTCGGCGCGTTCGCCGGTATCGGCTACTGGTTCCCGAAGGCATTCGGCTTCAAGCTCGACCCGTTCTGGGGCAAGCTGTCGTTCTGGTTCTGGGTCACGGGCTTCTACCTCGCTTTCATGCCGCTCTATGTGCTCGGCCTGATGGGCGTGACCCGCCGCCTCCGCGTGTTCGACGACCCGAGCCTGCAGATCTGGTTCATCGTCGCCGGCATTGGCGCCTTCCTGGTCTTCCTTGGCATCCTCTCGATGCTGATGCAGTTCGCCGTCAGCTTCCTCAGGCGCGAGCAGCTCAAGGACGTCACCGGCGATCCCTGGGACGCGCGCACGCTGGAATGGGCGACCTCCTCGCCGCCGCCGGCCTACAACTTCGCCTTCACCCCCGTCGCTCACGACAACGACGCGTGGTGGGACATGAAGAAGCGCGGTTATCAGCGCCCGCTCACCGGGTTCAAGCCGATCCACATGCCGAGCAGCACCGGCACCGGCATCATCCTCGCCGGCTTCGCCACCGCGATGGGATTCGGCCTGATCTGGTACATCTGGTGGCTGGCGGCCGCGAGCTTCATCGCGATGCTCGCCGTCGGCATCGGTCACACCTTCAACTATCACCGCGATTTCGATATTCCGGCCGAGGACGTCATCCGGGCCGAAGACGCGCGCACCAAGCTGCTCGCCGGAGCCAAGTAAATGACTGTCGCTGTCAATCCCACGCAAACCGGCGAGCCGGTCTTCTACCTCGCCGACGAACACCCGCATCCGGAAGGCTACAGCACCTCGCTCGGCTTCTGGATCTATCTGATGAGCGACTGTCTCATCTTCGCGATCCTGTTCGCCACTTTCGGCGTGCTCGGCAGCAATTACGCCGCCGGCCCGGCGCCGAAGGATCTGTTCGAGCTGCCGCTGGTCGCGGTCAACACCTCGATGCTACTGCTGTCGTCGATCACGTATGGTTTTGCCATGCTGACGATGCAGCAGAACAAGATCGCGCAGACCCAGATCTGGCTGGCGATCACCGGCCTGTTCGGAGCCGCATTCATCGGCATCGAGCTGTCCGAGTTCGCCCACATGATCCATGAGGGCGCGACGCCGCAGCGCAGTGCCTTCCTGTCCGCCTTCTTCACCCTGGTCGGCACCCATGGCCTGCACGTCAGCTGTGGCCTGATCTGGCTGGTGACCCTGATGGTGCAGGTCTGGAAGTTCGGCCTGATCGAGGCCAATCGCCGCCGCCTGATGTGCCTGTCGATGTTCTGGCACTTCCTGGACGTGGTCTGGATCGGCGTCTTCACCTTCGTCTATCTCCTGGGAGTTCTGCGATGAACACCGATACTCACGCCGCCTACGCGGACGATCATCATCACGGCGACAGCCACGCCAATGCCCACGGCTCGTTCTCGACCTATATGCTCGGCTTCGTGCTCTCGGTCGTGCTCACCGCGATCCCGTTCTGGCTGGTGATGAGCGGCGCGCTTCCGAGCAAGCAGATCACCGCGCTGGTGATCATGGCCTTCGCGGTCGTGCAGATCATCGTGCACATGATCTACTTCCTGCACATGAACACGACGTCAGAGAACGGCTGGAGCATGATGGCGCTGATCTTCACCATCGTCATGGTGGTGATCGCCCTGTCGGGTTCGCTGTGGGTGATGAACCACCTCAACAGCAACATGATGCCGATCCACCAGATGACCGGGATGAAATGAACGAGACCCGGACCGTGACGAGCGAGGCAAACGGGACGCGCAGCAACGCAGCGCGCCCGCCCTTGTGGCTCACGATCCTCTCGCTCACGGCCTTTGCGCTTCTGATCGCGCTCGGCGTCTGGCAGATCGAGCGCCGCGCCTGGAAGCTGGCGCTGATCGATCGCGTCGAGCAGCGCGTTCATGCCCCGGCCCAGCCGATCCTCTCGCCGGCGGCATGGCCGACCGTCTCCGCCGCGAACGACGAATACAGGCACGTCAGCGTCTCCGGCCATTTCCTGCATGACCGCGAGACGCTGGTTCAGGCCGTCACCGAAGAAGGCCCGGGCTATTGGGTGCTGACGCCGCTCAGGCGCGACGACGGCACGCTGGTCCTGGTCAACCGCGGCTTGGTGCCGCCCGAGCGGCGCGACGCCTCGACGCGCCGGGACGGCAATCCGCAAGGCCAGGTCGAGATCACCGGCCTGTTGCGCGTGACGGAGCCAAAAGGCGGATTCCTCAGGACCAACGTGCCTGAGCACAATCGCTGGTACTCGCGGGATGTCGCCGCGATTGCGGCGGCATGCGGCCTCGACCACGTCGCGCCCTTCTTCGTCGATGCCGACGCTCGATCACAATCCGGCAACGGCCCAATCGGCGGATTGACCGTGATCAGCTTTCCCAATAACCACCTGATCTACGCGCTGACGTGGTTTGCCCTGGCGTTCATGCTGGCCGGCAGACTTTTCGTCACATTCGGCGGCGGGCTGTTCCGCCGCAAGGAGCCCTGGAGCGGCTTCGTCCACGAAGCGGCCGGCGGCCCCGATGCTGTCGCCCGCAGGACGGGATCAGATGCTGGAACGATCGGCGAGCCCACCTGACGACGGACGAACGCATGGCGCCGTCACGCTGCAATCGCAGGCGGACGCGCGCAGCGAGCTGATCGGCACAGCGCCAACCGACGACGAGACCAACCGCAAGAACATGGCGCTGCTGATCCAGCTGCGCTGGACCGCAGTGGTCGGCCAGATCGTGACCATCGGCGGCGTGCATGTGTGGCTCGGCATTCCCCTGCCCCTCACCCGCATGGGGGCGGTAATCGGCGCCCTGATATTTCTCAACATCTCCAGCCTGGTTTGGGTGCGCCATCGCGCCGCGATCACCAACAATGAGTTGCTGGTCGCCCTGATGCTGGACGTCGCCGCGCTGACCGCGCAGCTTTACCTCAGCGGCGGCGCCACCAATCCCTTCACCTCGCTGTTCCTGCTCCAGGTGACGCTGGGCGCGGTGCTGCTCGATGGCCGCTCGACCTGGTCGCTGGTCGCCTTGACCTGCGCGAGCTTCGTCTGGCTGACCGTCGCCTACCGACCGCTCGACCTGCCGCCGAACCCGCTGAGCGAGACCTACACCCTCACGGTTGCCGGCATGCTGCTGGGCTTCGTGCTCAACGCCGTGCTGCTGGTGGTGTTCGTCACCCGCATCAACAGGAATTTGCGCGAGCGCGACGCGCATCTGGCGGCGCTGCGCCAGCATGCCGCCGAGCAGGATCATATCGTGCGCATGGGCCTGCTCGCCTCCGGCGCGGCTCACGAGCTCGGCACGCCGCTCGCCTCGCTCTCGGTCATCCTCGGCGACTGGCGCCGCATGCCCGACCTCGCCGCCGATCAGGAGCTGGCCGAGGACCTCGAGGAGATGGAGACCTCGCTGCAACGCTGCAAGTCGATCGTGACAGGCATTCTGGTGTCGGCGGGCGAAGCCCGCGGCGAGGGATCGTCGCCGACGACGGTGGCGGCTTTCGTCACCGCGCTCGTGGAAGAGTGGCGCGACGCGCGCTCGGCGCGCACATTGTATTTCGTCAACACTTTCGGCGAAGACGTCGCAATCGTCTCGGACGTCGCGCTGAAGCAGGTGATCTTCAACGTGCTCGACAACGCCTACGAGGTCTCGCGCGACTGGGTCGAGCTCGTTGCCGGGCGCGAGGGCGATCATCTCGTGCTGTCGATCAGCGATCGCGGCCCCGGCTTTGCGCCGGAGATGCTGGCACAGCTCGGAAAGCCCTATCAATCGAGCAAGGGCCGCGCCGGCGGCGGGCTCGGCCTGTTCCTGGTGGTGAACGTGGTGCGCAAGTTAGGGGGCAGCGTGACCGCCGAGAACCACAGGAAGCGCGGCGCTACGGTCCGCCTCACGCTGCCGCTCGCAACGCTCGCGATCGGAGGCAGCTTTGACGCCTGATCGTTCGCTCGTCGTCGTCGAGGACGATGCCGGCTTCGCCCGCACCCTGAAGCGTTCGTTCGAGCGCCGCGACTACGAGGTCGTGCTCGCCGCCTCGATCGAGGACGTGCGGAAAGTCCTGGAGGAGCGATCGTTTGGCTATGCCGTCGTCGACCTCAAGCTCGGCGGCGCCTCGGGACTGGCCTGCGTGGAGCTCTTGCACACGCACGATCCAGAGATGCTGATCGTGGTGCTGACGGGCTTTGCCAGCATCTCCACCGCCGTCGAGGCCATCAAGCTCGGCGCATGCCACTATCTGGCAAAGCCGTCGAACACCGACGACATCGAGGCCGCCTTCAACAAGGCCGCAGGCAATGCCGAGGTCGCGCTCGACGCCCGGCCGACATCGATTAAGACGCTGGAGTGGGAACGCATCCACCAGACCCTGATCGAAACCGATTTCAACATCTCGGAAGCCGCAAGGCGGCTCGGGATGCATCGGCGGACGCTGGCGCGGAAGCTCGAGAAGCGGCCGGTGAAGTGAGGAGGAGCGGATCGAAGCCGCTCCTCCTCTCCACTGGTTAAGCTTGCTTGCCATATCGCGCGATGACGTCGGCCAGGGCGGTGTGGCCTGCGCAGGATCCTGTTCCCGGATCATTGCTGCCGCTCTCCACGGCGGTGGCGTAGATGACCCCGGGATCGGCCTCGAGTTGTTGGCGCAGCGCGGCCAGCTTTGGCCAGCGGCTCCTGTCCGCGACAGCGTGGAAGTCGAGCCAGCGCGCCACACCTGCCAGCAAGGCGTCCGCGAGGGTCGGCCGGTCGGCGAGCAGGAACCTTGCCGGCTCGATCATGCCTTCGAGCTTGTCGTGGCGTTCGATCACCTTTCTCCTTCCGAACTCCCGCAAGGCCGAACGCATGGCGTCGTCCATCGCCACGCCTTCCATTGCGACCCAAAGCGGCGCGAAGGCGCCGGTAAAGCCGGTATTCACGAACGCCATCAGCTGGTGCATGCGATCGGCTTGCGGCGACAACGGATCAAAGCTGATGCGCCGTTCGGTATCCCTGGCTTCGAGCCAAGCCGCGATCGCCATGGTTTCCGTCAGCACATCGCCCTGGTCCGTTATAAGTGCAGGCGTCTCGTGTCGCGGATTGATCCTGGCGTATGACGGGCTCAGCATCTCGCCCAGCATGTCGACGCGACACAGGCGATATGGCCTGCCAAGCCATTCAAGAGCTGCAACGAGTCCCATGGAGCTTCCCATCGGGAAGCCGTAGAGTAGGATTGGATCCATCGATCTATTCTCCGTGATTTCTGATGATCACGCTGCGCAGCGGTCCCGAACCCTAGTCGCTCGCTCCATCAAGTAAATTGCGAACATTTTTGTAACCTGGAGTCCGCCGATGAAAGACCTCGTTTCGAGATGTCCCATCGAGGAAGTGATGCAGATCCTGAGCGGCCGGTGGCCTACGCTTCTGATCTACTATTTGAAACAGGGCACCAAACGGTTCAGCGACTTGCGTCGGGACAATCCGACCATCTCGCACAGGATACTCGCCCTCGAGCTTCGCAAGCTGGAGGACGCCGGTATCGTGACCCGCACGGAATTCGACGGATACCCGTTGAGGGTCGAGTACGATCTGACCGCCGCCGGCCACACCTTGGTGCCGTTGATCGATGCGTTGGGCGCCTGGTGGTGGACGGTTGCGACTGATGCGCGCGGAGACGACCGCGAGACCGGGCGCGGCGCTTCGGGAAGCGCATCGCGGGTTTGATCCTGCTCAGGACCGCATAGGCTCAAAGCAATTCCGCCCGCTGACGTCCCCGAACCGGGGCGGTCAGCGTCTCCAAAACAAAAAGCCCGGCCGTAAGGCCGGGCTTTGATCTGTTGCGTTCGACGCGCGAGACGCTTACGCGGCCTCGTCGGCGACCGTGGCGCCGCCCTCGGTCTCGTCGCTATCGCCCTCGGCGTCCGCATCGGCCTCGCCTTCGGCGGCTTCGGACTTGGCGCCAGTGCGGCGCGGGCTCTTGGCGAGCTGGGCCTCGATCTCCTTGACCGCTTCGGTCTCGGTCGAGTGCTGCACCACCGCGATCTCGCGGGAGAGACGGTCGAGCGCTGCTTCATAGAGCTGGCGTTCGCTGTAGGACTGCTCGGGCTGCGACTCGGAGCGATAGAGGTCGCGCACGACTTCCGCGATCGCGACGATGTCGCCCGAATTGATCTTCGCTTCGTATTCCTGGGCGCGGCGCGACCACATGGTGCGCTTGACGCGGGCACGGCCCTTGAGGGTCTCGAGCGCACGCTTCACCAGCGCGGGGTCGGAGAGCTTGCGCATGCCGACATTGGCGACCTTGGCGGTCGGCACGCGCAGCGTCATCTTGTCCTTGATGAAGTTGATGACGAACAGCTCGAGCTTCGCGCCGGCGATCTCCTGCTCCTCGATGGCCAGAATCTGGCCGACGCCGTGAGCGGGATAGACGACGAATTCGTTGGCCTTGAAGCCCTGACGCTGGGTCACAACCTTCTTTTCCTCGACCTTCGGCGCAACAGCCGCGGGCTTCACGGCCGGCTTGGCGGCAGCAACAGGGGCCTTGGCAGGAGCAGCAGCAACAGGAGCCTTTGCGGCGGGCTTGGCAGCGGGAGCCTTGGCAGCGGGAGCCTTGGCAACAGCGGGCTTGGCGGCAGGCTTGGCGGCAACAGGCTTGGCAACGGTCGCTTTCGCGGCCGGCTTGGCAGTCTTGTTAGGCATTGCGCTTCTTTTGTTCTTCGAGGACTTTGCAGCCGGCGCCTTCGTCGCGGTCCGACCCTTGGATGCGCTACGGCTGGCCGCGGCGACTTTCTTGGCGTCCTTATGGGAAGCCTTCGCTGAAGTACTCTTTTTACGCGTTTTCTGTGACACAGCCTGCGCGCGGAAACTGCCACGCCCCTGTTCGACATTTGGTTTCACGGGAACCCAACGGGGCCGACGGGGCTAACCAGGGTTCGGCTCAATGTGCCCAATATAGCACATTTCCCGCAAAAATCAATGATTTAGGGGTGTTAAGGCCTAGTTTTCGGCGGTAAGGCCGCTAATAGGGTTAAGTTTGACCCGAATTAGTCGCCGGAGCCGGGGTTCGGCGAGAAATACTTGTCGAACTTGCCCTCCATGCCGTCGAAATCCTTGGCGTCGTCGGGTGATTCTTTCTTCTGGGTGATGTTCGGCCAGCTCTTGGCGTAGTCGGCGTTGACCGTGAGCCACTTTTCCAGGCCCGGTTCCGTGTCCGGCTTGATGGCATCGGCGGGGCATTCCGGCTCGCACACGCCGCAGTCGATGCACTCGTCAGGATGGATGACGAGCATGTTCTCGCCCTCATAGAAACAGTCGACCGGGCAAACCTCGACGCAGTCGGTGTACTTGCACTTGATGCACGCTTCAGTGACGACGTAAGTCATCCAACGCTCCGAAAAGCTCTTTTAAAAGTCGCGGCTTGCGTAGCGCGGATGGCCCGGCGCCGCAAGCTCAGGAACGGCCGATCATGACGGCTTTATGCGCTTGATCGACCAAGAAATGAATTCAAAGCGCAATTAATTGCGCTGAGAACTTGGCGGGCCTTCACCGAGCTCTTCGTAGAGCACACGGGCCGAGGCGGCGTCGCCGCGGCGCTCGTTGAAGGCGATGACTTTCAAGACGCGCACGGTGCGATCGAGCGCGATGGTGAGCACGTCGCCGATCTTGATCGCATGCCCTGGCGATTTCTCGCGTGCACCGTTGACGCGAACATGGCCGGACTCGACAAGCGCGGCCGCGGAGGTGCGCGCCTTCACCACCCGCGCGTGCCACAGCCATTTGTCGATGCGCTGCCGCTCGGTCGTGGGCTCACTCCTTACGCCCGGACAGCTGCTCCTTCAGCGCAGCGAGCTTCGCGAACGGCGAGTTCGGATCGACCGGACGATCGCGCTCGCGCGGGGTGGCGCTCGATGCGTAGGGGCGCAGCGACGGTCCGCCCTGGCGGTCGCGGCCCTTGTCGCGGTCACGGCCACGGTTATCGCGGCCCTTGTCGCGATCGCCGCCGAACTTGCCCTTGTTGCGGTCCTTGTTGTCGCGGTCCTTGCTGCCGCCATTCTTGCCCTCGAAGCGGCGGTTCTTGTCGTCGCGGCCCTCGGGACGCGGCGCAGCTTCGGCGCCACCTTCTCGCGGCTTGCGGAAGTCCCTGCCACCATCTCGACGATGACCGCCGCCATGGCGATGGCGCTCACCGCGCTTCTCGCCGTCGGCGGCAGGCTGGGCTTCGCCTTCGGCAGGCGCAGCGCCGGCTTCAGCGGCCGCCTGTGGACGCGGCTGGTGATGACGCTGGTTGCGATGGCGCTCGTGGCGCGGCTTGCGATCATCGTGACGGCCCGCGGGACGCCAGACCTCGATGAGCTCGGGCTCGGCGGGCGTCGCCGCGGCTTCCACGGGCGCTGCCGCATCGGCCGACGCAGCGGCTTCAGTTGCAGCGGTCTCTGCAGGCGCGGTTTCGGCAGGTGCGGTTTCGACAGCTTCAGCGGGGGCAACAGGCTCTTCCGCAGGTGGCGCGATGCCGGGAGCGTCTTCCGGCGTGACGGAAGCTTCGAGCGCCGGCTCGTCATGCGCGGGCTCGTCGTGCTGCTCCATCCCGGGCGCGTCTTCGACGGTCACAGGCTCGGCAGCGGCTTCGATCGCGGCATCCGCAGGGGTTGCGGCGTCCTCGACCGGCGTTTCGGTTGCGGGCGTCTCTTCGCTGGAGGCTTCAGCAACAGGCGTCTCAGCAATAGGCGTCTCGACAACAGCCGCGGCGGGCTTCGCCGGCAGCGGCGGGCGCTTGTCCATGCGATAGCCGAGCGCACGCAGCACGGAGGCAAAGTCTTCGCCGGCGGAGCCGGTGAGCGAGGTCATCGCCTGCGTCACCACAAAGCTGCGGCCGTCGAATGCCCCGGCGGGCTTTTCGCCAGACGCGTTCTCGCGCCAGGCCAGCGCCGGACGGATCAGATCGGCCAGGCGCTCGAGGATATCGACGCGCACGGCGCGCTCGCCGGCCTGCTTGTAGCCGAGCACGCGATAGGCATCGCGCGGCAGCTGCTTGTCGACCGGGAACGAGGTGCGGCCCGAGCTCGCCAGATGCTGCGCGCCCGACAGCGCGGAGGGATCGACATTGTCCTGCTTCAGCGCCCAGAGCAGCGCGGCCAGCGCACGCCCGGCCGGCTTGAGCAGGCCGGGGAAATAGAGGTGATAGGCGCCGAAGCGGACGCCGTATTTGCGCAAGGTCGCGCGCGAGGGCTGGTCGAGATCCTTCAGCTCGTTGGCGATCTTCGGGCGCTCCAGCACGCCGAGCGCCTCGACGAGCTGATAGGCGATGCCGCGGGCGATGCCGGTGACGTCCTCGGCCTTGCTGAGCTCGAACAGCGGCCCGAGCAGCTTTTCGATATGCGTCTTGAGCCAGAGCTCAAGCCGCGCCTGCACCTTGTCGCGGGGGGCGCCCGTGAGGCGTTCGTCGGAGATGATGCGGATGCGCGGATGCAGCGCTTCCTCTGCGGCAGACAGCCGCGCCACGGCGTCGCCGGTCCAGCGGATGATGCCTTCCGAGGTCAGCACGAACTGCTCGTCCGGCGCATTGCCCAGTTTTTCGGCGCGCGCGTTGATCTCGCCGGCGAGCACGGCCTGCGCTGCAGCCTGCAACGCTTTCGCATCGGAGCCGGCTTCCGCCGCATCCGGTGCAAAGGTGAAGCCATCGAGGCGGCCGATGACATGGCCTTCGACGATGACTTCGCCGGTCTTGCCGATTTCCGTATTCAAGCTCGTGTTCTCCCGCAGGCGGCGCATCAATACACTGGTCCGGCGATCAACGAAACGCTCAGTCAAGCGTTCATGGAGCGCATCCGATAATTTATTTTCGACCTCGCGGGCGATCCCCTGCCAGCGTTCGGGGTCTTTCAGCCAGTCAGGGCGGTTGGCGACGAAGGTCCAGGTGCGAATCTGTGCGATCCGGGCCGACAGCGTGTCGATATCGCCGTCGACGCGGTCGGCCTGGTCGATCTGGGTCCTGAACCAGGCGTCGGGGATGCATCCCTTCCGCATCAGGAAGCCGTACAGCGTCGTCACCAGCTCGGCATGGGCGGCCGGCGACAGCTTTCGATAATCCGGGACCTGGCAGGCCTCCCACAGCCGTTCCACCGCATCCTTGCCATGCGCGACATCGCGCACCTCGGCGTCGCGGGCGGCGTGGTCGAGCACGCGCATGTCCTCGGCAATCGGCGCGCGCGTCAGCGCCTCGTGGCCGGGGGCCAGGTTCAGCGAGACCTGGAGCGCGCCGAGGGACGCAAAATCCAGCTTCGAATTGCGCCATTGCAAAACCTTCACGGGATCGAAGGTGTGGTTCTGCAGCGCATTGACGAGCTCGGGCTCGAACGGCGCGCAGCGACCGGTGGTGCCGAAGGTGCCGTTGCGGGTGGCGCGGCCGGCGCGGCCGGCGATCTGGGCGAATTCGGACGGCGTCAGGCGGCGGAACTGGTAGCCGTCGTACTTGCGGTCGGAGGCAAAGGCGACGTGGTCGACGTCGAGATTGAGGCCCATGCCGACGGCGTCGGTGGCGACGAGGTAATCGACCTCGCCGTTCTGGAACATCGCGACCTGCGCGTTGCGGGTGCGCGGCGACAGCGAACCCAGCACCACGGCGGCGCCGCCATGCTGGCGGCGGATCAGCTCGGCGATGGCGTAGACCTCGTCGGCCGAGAAGGCGACGATGGCGGTGCGGCGCGGCTGCCGCGTGATCTTGCGGTCGCCGGCGAATTCCAGCTGCGACAAACGCGGCCGCGTGATCATGGAGACGCCCGGCAGCAGCCGCTCGATGATCGGACGCATGGTCGCAGCGCCCAAGAGCAGCGTCTCGTCGCGGCCGCGGCGGTTGAGGATGCGATCGGTGAAGACGTGGCCGCGTTCCAGATCAGACGCGATCTGCACCTCGTCGACGGCGAGGAACGAGACGTCGAGATCCCGCGGCATCGCCTCGACGGTCGAGACCCAGTAGCGCGGCGCTTTCGGCTTGATCTTCTCCTCGCCGGTCACGAGCGCGACGGCGTCGGGGCCGACCCTTGCTGCGATCTTATTGTAGACCTCGCGCGCGAGCAGGCGCAGCGGCAGCCCGATCATGCCCGAGGGATGCGCGAGCATCCGCTCGATGGCGAGATGGGTCTTGCCGGTGTTGGTGGGACCAAGCACCGCAGTGACGCCGGCGCCGGGAAGCCGCTCGGAAGCGAAGGGGGAGGAGGAAAAAGGCATCTGGGGGATTAGGTAATGGCGATTGGGGCGAATGTCAGTGCTGTTTTGGGGCGGTGGCGCGAAGGGCTCGCCTCACACGCTGCTGTCCTCGCCCGGCTCGACCGGACGATCCAGTATTCCAGAGGCGGCGCAGATCAAACCGAGAGGGCGCGGCGCACTGGATGCCCCGGTCAAGCCGGGGCATGACGGCGGAGAATGCGGCGCCCCTTCCCAGATCCCGCGCAACTGTCTCACTTTGCGACGCTTTTCCCGTTGGCTTTAAGCTTCGGAACGAGTTGAGAACGAATCGCGGCCGAATCGCTGACTCCCTCTTGAGTCCTGTTCCGTTCACGCAAGATGTCGCGGGAGGCTTATGGGTTCGCACTAGATGGAGTTTTGGCCCGCCGCACAAGCGACGTTTCGATGGCGGAATCGTTAAAGCTGGGGACGGCGCGGAGTCGAATCAGAATCGGGGAGGAGTCAAATGGATTCCCGCATCCCGACCCCCCTCCAAACAAAAGTGCGAAAACAACCCCATGCACAGTAGGGATGTTGTTGAAATCATTGATGTTTATTTTCACCAAAAGGGAGGTCCGTAGCCCGCATGGAGCGGAGCGCAATGCGGGGGCCGAAGCAAAGAACCCCGGATTACGCTGCGCTCCATCCGGGCTACGGCAGCGGGGCTACGGCACCCAGCCCTACTGCGTCTTCGCGACCTTGGGCGGCTGGGCGCTGGTGATGAAGGAGGTCGCTTCCAGCATGGCCGGCCCGAGCGGGGTCGGCACTTTCAGCCAGAACGGGACCAGGATGCGCGTTCCGGCGATCGGCGCGAACGCGACCTCGATGTTGCGCTGGGCGGCGAGATATTTGATCACCGGACGGTCGGGGATGTAGCCGGCGATGGGCACGAAATACAGCGAGCAGACCACGACCTGGCCGTGGTAGCCCTTCTCCGCCTTGACGTTTTCCATGCGCTTGAAATCGAGCTTGAGCTCGTAGCGCATGCGGCCGTCGAACACGGCGGCGCTGCCGTGGCAGGCGTCCGCCGACAGCACCTCGCCGCTGCCGGATACACGCACCAGCGAGGCCGTCATCGGGTCCCAGACGCCGCGGCGATGCGCATCGGTGACGACGATGCGGTCGGGATCGACCGGCGGCTCCGGCACGATGGCAAAATCCTTCACATTGCCCTTGTCGAGCGTGATGCGGATCTCTTCGGTCTTCTTCGAGGTGGTGGTGGAGGCCTGGTAGCCGGTCGCGACCAGCGCGCCGTTGACGACGCGGCCCTGCGAGGCGCCGGTGCCCGACCCGCCCGCGAACGATTTCAAAAGCCCCGAGGTGCCGCCGGAGGCCGCGGCCGCGAACACATCGTCCTGGATGTCGATATTCCAGGCGCCCTTGCCGACGGGAATGCCCGCCAGCGTCGCCTCGTATTGCGCCTCGAGCTTGCCCTGCGCCGCCGCGGGCTCCGCCGCCCACGCCAACACCAGCCCGCCAAGGGCCGCCATGACCCAGCGGCCGGCAGGGCGCGGATGGCTTACGCGCGGATTCCTTGCGCGCCGCTCCGCTGAGCGCAGGCAGGGCGCAAGATGAGGCGTTGTGAGCACGAAACAATCCAATCGGGGCGCGAACGGTTGTTACTTAAGCCAAATAGCGCGCCAAGCAATGCGTCCGGGCCTGTCGGCGGCCGGAACTCCACTGGACTTTTCGGGCGCGAATACGCCCTTTATGTGATGGTAAGGCGCGATAATCATTGCCGTTTTGGTGATCGGGGTGGGGCTGTAAAGCGCACCTCACCCCGCCACCTCCACCGCTGTCATGCCCCGGCTTGACCGGGGCATCCAGTACGCCGCGGCCCCTCTGGTCAGCCGTACCGCCTCTGGAATACTGGATCGCCCGGTCCCGGCTCCGCCAAGGCTACGCCGAGGCCCACACGGGTGCTCGGCCCGCCGAAGCTTCAGCGAAGGCGGCGAGCCGGGCGATGACAGCTAGCTTGGAGCACGAAACCCGCCCCAAAACCTTGACGTCCCGCCGCTTCCCCCCTATACGTCCGCCCGCTCCCTGCAAGGACAGAGATTTGCCCGTGGCGCCCCGAATGGCGGCCGCACATCGTTGGGAAAGATTGAGGATTTTGCCATGTCTCGCCGCTGCGAATTGACGGCCAAGGGCCCCCAGGTCGGCCACACGGTCAGCCACTCCAACATCAAGACCAAGCGCCGCTTCCTGCCGAACCTGGTCAACGTGACCTTCATCAGCGAAGCGCTGGGCCGCAACGTGCGCCTGCGCGTCTCCACCAACGCGATCAAGAGCGTCGACCACAATGGCGGCCTCGATCCCTTCCTGCTCAAGGCCAAGGCCGCCGTGCTGTCGCCGCGCGCCCTCGAGCTGAAGCGCGCCATCCAGAAGAAGGTCGGCCCGACCCCCGCGCCGGCGAAGAAGGCGAGCTAAGAGTTATCGGAATGGGCGGAGGCTTGCGTCGCGAGGCGTAGGCTAAGCCGGAAGAGTTTGCGTGACGGCCGGATCGGAAGATCCGGCCGTTTTTGTTTTTGCGGTTGAAATGTCTATGTCGCCGCATCGCTTGGAGTAGGTTACGCTAAGATCATCAATTGACACGACTTTTTGGGAGCCTCTCAACGACAGCCGCATCGTCCTTCGCGCGCGGCTTAGATCGAGGTAGCTTTTGAGTGAGCACTCGCCGAGCGGAAGCACATCATCCTAATGCATAGTTACCAAAAACAAACGGTTGCCGTGCAGAATCAGACCGACGAGCGCGTCGAAGGTGAACGACAAACCTTTCTTCGTGTCGCGGAGATTGTGTTGAGCAAGTCTCGTGTCCCACTTAGCGCTGGTGAGATTGTTGATCGAGGAGTCGAGCAAGGACTCTTTGGCGACCACACAATGGGTCGCACACCTCAGAAATCCATGCAGGCTCGGCTTAGCATGGACATCTTACACAGAAAGTCTGACTCACGATTTGTTCGAACTGGTCGCGGGCGCTTTATCCTTCGCGCTTCCCTAGGAGCACCATTAAGTGAGCCGGACATTGCGCCCGGCGAAGTTCCGTCTGAATACGTAGCCGAGCGCCGTGTACTAAATACGCCGCACGAAGAAGTTCTGTGCGTTCCAGAATCTGCATATCGCGATGTCCTGACCTTTCAAGGTATAGACACCGATACATCCTCCATACTGGGGCAGCTTCTTAGCGAAAAAACTACCACCTACCTCGGGCGAGCTGAGGCTGAGGTCAACAACGACGCGAAGCAATTCATAACGTACGTCTTGGTTCAATGTGGTCAGCGCCTGCTGTTCTTCAAGCGATCCTATCTCAGCCGAGCAGCCGAATTTCTAAGAGGATCGAAGTGCATTGGCTTCGGTGGCCACGTTAGCGCCGCTGATCTCGACATGCTTTCGCGAGCCGACTTTGGTTTGTCAGCTTGTGGACGCAGAGAGCTCGCGGAAGAACTTTTTTTGCCAGATCGAACCAGACGAAAACGCAAGGTCTCGGCTGAGGCAAGTCTTACGGATAAACCTACTATCGATCTCTTTCAAAGCGTCCCACTAGAGTGTTTGGGAGTTCTGAATGACGACTCTTCGGAGGTCGGAAGGCGGCACGTTGCCATTGTTTACCGTGCATGGCTTCCCGATTGGAACACAGCCAAGAAGCTGCAGAAGGGCGATTCATCGATCAAAGGCCTGGGATGGATCGATCTTTCAAAGGACAAGGTCGACATAACCGATTTCGAGTATTGGTCGCAGCTATGTTTGCGACGCTTTTATCCGTCCACTCTCTTCACGCGAGCAAGACTCGAAATCGTAAATAACTCTCGCTTTGCGACCGACCGCATCTTAGTTGTCGCGGGCCGAATTGGATCGGGGAAGTCGGAGACCGCCAATTACCTCAGCCAACGCTTACAATGCTCTTTGATCAAGACTGGGGAGTTGGTTCGCACGCTAATGGAATCACCTCCAATTGCGGAGATTGGACGAGAGGAATTTCAAACTCGAGCATACGAATTCATCAGTGCGGAAGGCGGCACTAAGAAGTTGGCTGACGCCATCGCGAGCCAAATCGCGCACGAAGGTGGCAATCGTACGATTGTCGATGGAATTCGAAATCTCGACACCTTCGAGCACTTAGAAAGAAAGTGCGCTGGCGGGATCGGACTACTCTTTGTACAGACCCCACCGGATCTCGCGTTCGACATGTATCGCGCCAGAGAGGCAGGAACGCTGAAATTCAGCTATCGCGATTTTCTTAAGGTATACGACGCCCCAGTAGAGGGGGAGATCTCAAGCCTAGGCCGCCGAGCAAACGCCTACATCTACAACTCTTTTGGGATGGAAGCCTTTCGGCGAACGCTAGACGAGCTATTGCCGCAAATGCGTTCATAGCGCTGGAAATAAAGACGGTTCAGCGGCCAAGCGATACGTCATGAATGCCTTGAGGGCCTTAATTGATTGCGATACGAGGAGCTTTTCCCCGAGACCTGAATGATCGTTCTTCACGATCTCCGCATAGGTCCGGCCGCCGAAGCCGTCAGGACAAAAAATGGTGTCCCAGTAGAACTCTCTAATTCCTCTTGGAGAATTACTCAAAGCGCCTTGGGTCTCGCCAACAAAGGTGTGGACGTTCAAACCGTCACAATAGCCAACCACAGCTCGCGCGATCGCTCTAGTGGTGAGCGTCGAACAAGCCGCCACAAACTGCTCGGGAGCAAGAGAGTCCCACATCGGCTGAGTAAGTCCACCCGGAAACGACTTATCCCCGAAGCCTTCCAGAACGAGCCCTGCATGCTCAACAATGCAGGGGATCTGAATCTGTCGATACGCAGATTCAACTTTGAACTTAACCATAGACTCGAGATCGCATAATAGCGGCTCCGTTGTTGCGATCTTCCTAAAGCGGATATCGAAGAGCTCACCCAGCTTCTTGCCGGTATACTCAAGCTCGATCGTGTCCTTCGCTAGTGCCCATTCCTCCTTCTTGTAATCACTCCAGGAGCAATACGCGATTTGTATGGGAGAGGAGCTCATCACTAGATTCTCATCTCATGAAGCACTTCAGCGACGTTCTTTGATATATCTTCCGCCCCAACGGGTATGACATCGATGTTGCGCTCATTGAAGAGGCGCCGCTCGAATTCCGACGGCTCTGGCAGAACTATGTATGCTCTTCTCCCACTCGAAGAGTTTGGCAGATCGGAAAATAAGCGATTCACGATGTGAAATAAGTAATTCACATTCGGATCGCGGAAGCTGTATCCGATAAACAGAACGGCTCTACCAAGTATGTCGCCCCGCAACTTGAAGTCCATTGGACTCTCCAATCGCATCCGCTCCATGTATTGCGATTCGGAGACCACCATCTGTTGAGGACTATTGAAGTCGCCGTGAAATTTGACGACTTCGATCACGGACCTATCATGCGCAATTGTGTGTTCGCCGGATACGATGTGTGTATTTCGTCCGCTCTTCTTTAGAGCTCGTTCGATAAAATCGTCATAATTTGTTGTATAGTAGAGGCTGCAACGATCCAGTTGAACCAACTCTGAATGCACCGGCGAGGCAAGAATGTCTGCATCCGTCGCTTCGGCGAATTGTAGCGAAAGCCAATTCGTTAGCGGTGCGAGCTCGCGGTTCAAAATCTTGAAGTACTCCAAGATTTGGAGGTCACTTCCCCGCATCCGTAGCAAATTTTCGTCATTACAGCCAATCAGCTTCGCTGCTTGGTCCACCATCGCTTCCCAGGAGGGCCCCCTCTTGGTTCCTCCGTCCCAGGTAACTGACATTGACGCTCCTGCGCCGACGAACGGGACGACGCGCCTATCGCGGTACAATCTTCGAAGATCGGGGGGGCAGGTCATCGGACCTTCTTCACTACTAAGCGAGTAAGACTGTGAAAATGCGGGATGTTGTTATGGGGATGCGTCTCGTGAATGATCGAGTCAGACTCAGCCAAGACCGTGTGGCCTTCGTATTGCTCAACATAAAACGAATGAGCCAGTAGAGTTGGCGAAAAGTTCGGATGGGCGGATAAATCATGGGGCCCATCATTGAATGAAACAAGGAAGTGATACCCGCCAAGCCGTGTCCTCAGTAGCGCCGTTTGGATCAGTGAGGATATCTCTTCAGACGAACTAAGGCAGTGCGCTAAGCCATAGAGCACAATCACATCGAATAATTCATCTCTAGTCAGATAAGCTCTTCCATCTAAGACGAGCCATTCAATTCGCGGGTCTGGAAACGAGCGCTGACCATTTTCTATAGCCTTCGCGGAGCAATCAACTGCTGTTACGCTTGCGCCGCATTGAGCAAATGCGGCGGCGTTCTTCCCTTCCCCGCAACCTAAGTCGAGCACGCGAATTCCACGTACGTCCGGATGCTCTTCGAGAAACGATTTTACCAAAGAGCCGGGGGACCTCCCCCAAAAACAATCACTCGACGAATAGCCTTCATCGTAACCGCCGCTGTCTCTTGTCATTTGCCTGCAATATGAATTTTAATCGCAGCAGATAGCTTAAGGATACTAGCGGACCAACGCAATCAGCGGTTGATAGAGAAAAAACCCGTGCCCTGTGCACGGCGGAGGTCGAGATCGCGCAGGCGAGCTCCTTGGGTCCGTCCTGCATCGAGACTGGGCGACGTGGCGTCGATCTAATTATTCAGAATTGTCGGCCCATCACTTGCCGCCGAAAACGACTGCCACCCCGTAGTGCTACTAGCTAAGCCAAGGTTCTATTGATCTCCCGCAGTGGTTGCGCTTCTGTGCAACTTTCCGGGGGGATTCTTCTAATGCGTAATTTGGGCCTGGCGGTCCTTGCGGCCGCACTTGCTGGCTGTGCGTCGTCTTCATCTGACATATCGGCGGCTTACGTCTCGCCGGTGCAGTATCAGCAGTACAATTGCCAGCAGCTCGCGCTTGAGGCGCAGTCGGTATCCGCTAGAGCTGCGACCCTCTCCGGCTGCAAGACAGCCAGCGCACCAAGGATCAGGTCGCGACGGGCGTTGCCGTCGTTGTGTTCTGGCCCGCAGCGTTTCTGGTCGGAGGCGACAAACAAGCTGCGGCCGAACTTGCGCAAATGAAGGGACAATTGATCGCGGTCGAACAGGCCTCGATCGCAAAGAAGTGTAACATCCAATTCCAGAACAAGCCCCAGGAGCCGCCGAAGTAGGCGTCCCTACCCCCGAAAATCAATGCTCCGCAGCACGATCCCCGGCGGCGTGCCTTCGAACTCCGTCGCCTGATATTTGCGTCCGGTGCAGGCTTCGATGCGTTCGCGCAGGCGCGTGAACTGCTCTTCGCGCTCGCTCGGCCTGGCGCGCGGGCCACGCTCGAGGTCGTCCATGGCGGAGGTCGAGATCGCGCAGGCGATCTCCTTACTGCCGTCCTGCATCGAGAACTGGACGATGCCGCGGTCCTGGTCGTGGGCGATGAAGCGGCTAGTGGTGAGCGTCATGGGGTACTCCTTTTGCGTCCGCGTCGTGCCGGACTTGCGCAATTGCGCACTGGGGGCGGCGCCGGTCGGCGTTGCCGAAGCAGGCTGTGGCACGAGGGTGCACAACAACTGACTTCGGTGGTTATGGGTCCCGGCTCCGTGCGCAATTGCGCACTCGGCCGGGACGACGCCGGTGGTCGCGCGCGTTGCCTCGCCGATCAGCCGTCGCCGTTGAGCCTTGCGAAATCGTCGAACAGCGCGGCCACCAGCGCGCGGTGGCGGGTGTCCTCGCTGGGCAGGCTCGCAGCATAGAGGTTGAGCAGATGGCGGGCCTTCACGGCGGCCTCCGGCCAGGAGGTGGCGGGCACCGACATCATGCGGTTTTCGAGCTCGGCCTCGCGCTCGCGCAGCTCCCTGACTTGGGCCTCGACATCGGCCAGCGCGCGGCGCAGATCGGTTGCCTTCTGGGCGGCCATGCCGCGGTGGCTGTCGAGATCGACCGGAATTTCAGTCATTGGCGGCACTCGCGTCGATACGTTGGGCATCCGCCAGGTCAACCGAGCCGATCGACAGCATCTCCGTCGCACCGCGCACGCCTTCGGAAGGCACCGTGATCATGGTGGCGACGCGACGATAGGACGCGAACGACAGGCCCTCGATCATCTCCTCGTCGGTGACGACCTCATAGGCGCCGGCCGGCAACTGGCGCTCGAGGCCGCGGATGTGGAATGGATGCTTGAAGGTGATGGTTTCTCGCCGCGAGCGGATGGTCATGCGCGCCTGCCTTTCGCAAAGAAGGGGCCCCAACCGACACCAGCTGGTCACGACCATGCGCTTGTTACCCGGCAATAGCCAGCATTATGTCAGCGTGGGCCGGGACTTAAGCGGCAAGCGCGGCGCTCGCACGCGGCGTTTTAGTCCTCGCAATCGGCAGGACGCGGGCGTACGCTCGACCACGTCAGCGCAGCTCACGCAATTGCCGCGCGTCGATGTTGCGCTGCATCTTTCGCGCCTCGTGTGCGCGGCGGCGATCTTCATTGGTTCGGGCGGGTGCATCTCACAGCCCCGCCCAGCGACCATTGCAGCGCCGATCTCGCACGCGGACGAACTCGAAACCCAGGAGGAGACGACGTCATGGCCAAGGGACAGCAACGCAGCAACCGCGAGACCAAGAAGCCGAAGAAAGACAAGATCAAGACCAGCGCCGCAGCGCCGAGCCGCAAGGACGCGGCGTGGCAGCCGGAGATCGGCCAGAAGAAGAAGTAGAGGTGCGGGCGCTGTTTTCCCTTCTCCCCTTGTGGGAGAAGGTGGCATAGGCGGCCTTCGGCCGCCGTTCTTGAAAACGCCGATGCTTCGCATCGCTATGGCGCCGAATGAGGGGTCTGTCTCCGGGAGTTCTGACGCGAGAGATTCGCACGCGGAGAGAGACCCCTCACCCGTCTCGCCGCTTCGCGGCGATCCACCCTCTCCCACAAGGGGAGAGGGGAAGAAGCGTCATCTCCCTCTCCCCGCCGTTTTCCGCTATACTCGCCCGGGTAGCATCAGCGGGAGGGGCATCCTGTGGATCACGAGCGCAACGCCGAGCACACATCCGAGCCGAAGAACCTCGTCATCTGCTGTGACGGCACCGGCAACGAGATCTCGGAGAACATCTCCAACGTCCTGAAGCTCTATCGCTGCCTGCGCAAGACCGCCAAGACGCGGCCGCGGCAGCTGGTGTTCTACGATCCCGGGGTCGGCACGGTGACGGAGCCCTCGACGTGGCACCGCTGGAAAGCCAACATCAATCTGGTGCTGGGGCTCGCCACCGGCTACGGGCTCGATGACAACACGCTGTCGGCCTATTGCTTCCTGGTCGAGCATTACGCGCCGGGCGACAGGATCTATTTGTTCGGTTTTTCGCGCGGTGCCTATACGGTGCGGGTGCTGGCGGGGCTGATCCACAAGATTGGCCTGATCTCGCCGGAGCAGGCCAACCTCGCAGGCTCTGGCCTCGTCGCCTACAAGCAATATTCCGGCACCGGGCGCGGCAACGATGTCAGCGACCTCATCGATGAGGGTTTTGACGACAGCGGGCCGCTGCCGAAAAACAAGTTCGATCTCGCCGCGCAGTTCGCACGCATCACCTCGTCGCGCTGGCCGACCATCCACTTCATCGGCGTCTGGGACACGGTGGCGAGCGTGATCGTGCCGCGCGCCGACCGGGGCTATTTGCCGAGCTTCGAGGAGCTCGCCTTCACGCTGCGCAATCCCAGCGTCAACATCTTCCGGCAGGCGATCGCGATCGACGAGCGGCGCTGCATGTTCCGCCTCAAGGCGTATGAGGAGCCGCAGGATTACTGGCGCAACCGCTTCGTGCCCGACGACAAGAAGGAGCCGCAGGACATTTTGCAGGTGTGGTTCGCCGGCGTGCATTGCGACGTCGGTGGCGGCTATCCGGAAGTCGAGAGCGGCGAGTCCAAGTATCCGCTGCTCTGGATGATCGAGGAGGCGACCAAGGCGGGGCTGAACTTCAACCCGCGCACGGTGAACCAGCTCGCCTGGGGCATCCAGCGCAAGAACTCGCCGTTCCAATACGTGCCGCCGGCTTACACCGGCAAGACGGGCGAGCTGCATGATTCGATGACGGTGCCCTGGCGCGTGCTGGAATATCTGCCGAAGAGCGCGACCTACAAGGAATGGCCGGCGCGAAAGGTGTTTCTCGGGCTCTACATCCCCGATTGCGAACCGCGCCTCATCCCCGAAGGCGCGCATGTGCATGAGAGCGTGGTGAAGCGGATGGCGGTGGAGCCGGGCTATCGGCCGGTGAATCTGCCGAAGGAGTATGTGACGGTGCCGATGCCGGTGCCGCCGGGTGTGGGGATGGCGGCGGAGTCGGGGGAGATCGTGGTGGGGTGAGGGCCTTCCCTTCTCCCCCTGTGGGAGAAGGTGGCATAGGCGGTCTTCGGCCGCCGTTCTTGAAAACGCCGATGCTTCGCATCGGCTATGGCGCCGGATGAGGCGTTGTCGCCGCGAACGCGAAAGCTTCGTATGCCGTGCGAGACCCCTCACCCGTCTCGCCACTTCGTGGCGATCCACCCTCTCCCACAAGGGGAGAGGGGAAAGCAGACCACCCCGCTACCGCCGCTTTCTCCATTCGCCGACACTTTTCATTAAAATTCTCCAGCCCGCCTTAGCCGGACCGAATCAACTCCTTGGCATCATCTCCCGACCACCCGCGCCATCCGCGGAAATTGGAGGAGAGTGCCAATGCATCCGCGACGACACGCCCGCGTCAAACCCGCGGGCCTCGTGTCCCGCCAGGCCAAGATCATCACCGACCCGCGCGCGCCGGTGATCCCCTGCACGCTGATCGACTATTCGCCGGGCGGCGCCTGCGTCGATCTCGGCGGCCAGGTGAAGATTCCCGATCGCTTCGAGCTGCTGCATGTGAACACGAAAAAACGCTGCCGCGTGGCGTGGAAGCGCGGCTCGAAGGTGGGCGTGGTGTTTTGACTCCTTCCAGCTGCTGAACAAGGCCGCGCTCCACACTCCGCTCGGCTCCCTCCCGCCTTGTGGGGGAGGGTTGGGGAGAGGGGTGGCCCAGCAAAAGGTGTTAGTTACGTGCGAAGCGATGGCAACAGAGTGTCGCTTCATTCGACAGAGCATGCCGTGCGGCTACCCCTCTCCCTAGCCCTCCCCCACAAGGGGGAGGGAACGCAGTGTACTTGCGGCGCGATCTCTCCCAACACAACAAATTCACGGCTTCCGCATCCGCGCCTTTGCGCCCGCGACGATCTGCATCGCGACGCCGGCGATCCAGCCGAACAAGGCGAACCAGCTCCAGGCGATATGCGGATCGAGGCGGAGCACGATGATGGCGACGGAGGCGAGCGCGGTGAGCGTGGCGCAGAGCGTGCCGGCGGCGCTCAACAGTTCCGCGGCGTCGATGTCGCCGTGGGCCTCGTCGAACGGCAATTGCGGCGTGTCGATGCCGAGATAGAAGCCGACGAAGCCCAGCACCATCATCAGCAGCAGGAAGCCCTCGGTGGTGAGCGCGGGGATCGCCGATCCCACATAAGCGCCGACAAACAGCCCGCACGCCGCGCCCGCCATCGCAAGGCCCACGCGCTCGATGACGTGGGCAGCTTTTCGAACACGAAATCGCATGGCGGGCCTCCGCGAGGCGTTGGACGCACGCGAGGTTAGGCCAGATTTGGGTGGGGTGGAAGCTGAGAGGGTTTACGGATGCGTGAGGCGGAACGGCACGGGACCAAAAGGTACGCGGAGCAACGACCTTGGCGTGTGTCGCATGGCTGCCTCCCCATCCTCATGGCGAGCGCAGCGAAGCAATCCAGGCTCTTTCCGCGGACACAGCCTGGATTGCTTCGTCGCAAGGGCTCCTCGCAATGACGAGTTTGCGGCGCGGTCCTCGCGCCACACTCGCCCCCTCACCGCGCCCCGAACGTCGTCTTGCCGAACAGCGCCTTCTGGGTCGAGGGCTGCGAGCGCCAGTATTGCGGCGGGGCTTCGACCTCGCCGCCGAGCTCGGCTGCGGCGTGCCAGGCCCAGCGCGGGTCGTAGAGCAAGCCGCGGGCGAGCGCGACCATGTCGGCCTTGCCGGATGCGACGATCTCTTCGGCCTGCTTCGGCTCGGTGATCAGGCCGACGGCGATGGTAGGCAAACCCGTCTCGCGCTTGATGGCCTCGGCAAACTGCACCTGATAGCCGGGGCCGAGCGCGATCTTCTGCAGCGGCGAGACGCCGCCGGAGGAGGCATCGATCCAGTCGACGCCGCGCGCCTTCAGCGCGTTTGCGAATGCGATGGTCTGCGCCAGGTCCCAGCCGCCCTCGACCCAGTCGGTCGACGACACCCGCATGCCGACCGGCTTGTCGTGCGGGAATACGGCGCGGACCGCGTCGTAGACCTCCAGCGGGAAGCGCATGCGGTTCTCGAGCGAGCCGCCATATTCGTCGGTGCGCCTGTTCGAGATCGGCGACAGGAATTGATGCAGGAGATAGCCGTGCGCGCCGTGCAGCTCGATCGCGTCGATGCCGATGCGATCGGCGCGCTTGGCGGCATCGACGAAGGCCTCGCGGATGCGCTTGAGGCCCGCGGCATCGAGCGCCAGCGGCGCGGCCTCGCCCTCCTTGTGCGGCAGCGCCGACGGCGCCACGGTCTGCCAGCCGCCCGCATCCTGCGGAATCAGCTGGCCGCCGTCCCACGGCCGCGCGCTGCTGGCTTTGCGGCCCGCATGCGCGAGCTGCATTGCGACCGCGGTCGAGGAATGTTTCCGCACCGAGGTGAGGATCTGCTTCAGCGCGGCCTCGGCGGCATCGCTGTAGAGCCCGAGGCAGCCCGGCGTGATGCGGCCGATCGCCTCGACATGGGTCGCCTCGATGCAGAACATCGCCGCGCCCGACAGGCTGAGATTGTTGATGTGGGTGAAGTGCCAGTCGGTGGGAACGCCGTCCTCCGCCGAATATTGGCACATCGGCGACACCACGACGCGGTTCTTCAAAGTCAGGCCGCGCAGCTTGATCGGGGAAAACAGGGCGCTCATGCGGGGGAGTTCCGAAAAGGATGGAGGGCAGGGAGATGGAGAGAGTGTAGTGGGCGATGCGCCGATTGCCAGCCGCGCGGGGGGCATGGCGGCTCGCGGGGGATGCATTGCGGCCGCGCCGCCCTACTCCACCAGCGCGAACTGCAGCAGCAGCGTGCGCTGGAGCATCGAGAAATTGTCGTCGGACACCAGCGTCAGCACGGTCTCGCCGTCGGCCGTGACGTGGGCGTCGATGCCTTCCATGTTGTCGATCTCGTGGCCGAGATCGGCCTTGAACAGCACGGGGCCGTCGACCAATGCGCCCGGCGCGATCGATTTCAGGGGGATCGCGCGGATGCGGATATCGATGCCGGTGAACCAGGAGAATTTGCGTTCGAGGATCAGGAGATCGCCCGAGGGCAGCAGCACGGCGTCGCTGATGAGCTGCTGGTCGGTGCGGCGAATGCTGAATTGGCCCGGTGTGGGGCCGCCGAGCAAAAATCCGATCAGATTGCCGTCGGCATCGAAGCCGCCCTCCGACAGCGCGATCAAGGTGCCCGCGAGCGGCTGCCCCTTTGGAACGAACACCAGCGCCTCGAGCCCCTTGTTGTAGGGCAGCTTGCGCACCGCCGGCGGGGTCGGCAGCACCTCGCCGCGCGCGCGTGTGCCGCCCTTCGCAAAATCGAACCGCATGATCTGGTTGACGCGCTCGAGCCCTACATAGACGAGGTCGCCGTCACGCGCGAGCGACTCGGTGTCGTACCACAGCCGCTTCTCCGTGATCGGCCGCCCCTCCGCATTGAGCACCGGCGCGGCCTCGACGTCGTCGAGACCCGTCATGCTCCGCCCGGAATAACGGATGCGACCGGTGAACCAGGTGCCCTGGTCGGAGATCGCGAGGAAGCGCTCGCCTTTGCTGTCGAGGAAGCGGAAGCCGGACAGGCCGCCGAAGCCGCGATGCGGCGAGGTCAGCACCAGGCCGCCGCGATAGTCCAGCGAACCGAACCGCGTGCGCGCGCGGTCGCGCGGCTCGAAATTGGGGATCGGCCGCGCGTTGACCTCGATGCCAACGGGCGCGGCGACGGCGTGCTCGATCAGCGCCGGCTTCGGCGCGGGCTGTGCCTGCGCCAGGCGAGACAGTACGAGAGTGGAAAATCCCGCCGCCGCGTGGCCGATGAAGCTGCGGCGGGATCGATGGTTGCTCACGAATGCAATTTGCGTCGCGGGCGGTTGGCCGGCTGCGTGGGCGCGGTGTTGGTCTCGCTGAACAGTTCGGCGAGTTTTTCGGTGATGGCGCCGCCGAGCTCTTCGGCGTCCACGATCGTCACCGCGCGGCGATAATAGCGCGTCACGTCATGGCCGATGCCGATCGCGATCAGCTCGACCGGCGAGCGGGTCTCGATCTCCTCGATGATGTGGCGCAGGTGCCGCTCGAGATAGTTGCCGGGATTGACCGACAGCGTGGAATCGTCGACCGGCGCGCCGTCCGAGATCATCATCAGGATCTTGCGCTGTTCGGGCCGGCCGAGCAGGCGCTTATGCGCCCAGTCGAGCGCCTCGCCGTCGATGTTCTCCTTCAACAGCCCTTCGCGCATCATCAGGCCGAGGTTTTTCCGCGCACGACGCCAGGGGGCGTCCGCCGACTTGTAGATGATGTGGCGGAGATCGTTGAGGCGGCCGGGGCTGGCCGGCTTGCCGGCGGCAAGCCACGCCTCGCGCGATTGCCCGCCCTTCCAGGCGCGCGTGGTGAAGCCGAGAATCTCGACCTTGACGCCGCAACGCTCCAGCGTGCGGGCGAGGATGTCGGCGCAGGTCGCCGCGACCGTGATCGGCCGCCCGCGCATCGAGCCGGAATTGTCGAGCAGCAGCGTCACCACGGTGTCGCGGAACGTCGCCTCCTTCTCGTGCATGAAGGACAGCGGGTGATAGGGATCGGTCACCACGCGCGACAGCCGCGCGGGGTCCAGAATGCCCTCTTCGAGATCGAACTCCCAGGCGCGGTTCTGCTGCGCCATCAAGCGCCTCTGCAGCCGGTTGGCGAGACGGGCCACGATGCCCTGCAGATGCGCGAGCTGCTTGTCGAGATAGGCGCGCAGCCGCTCCAGCTCGTCATGGTCGCAGAGGTCTTCGGCGGCGATGACCTCGTCGAACTTCGGCGCGAAGGCGTGGTATTCCGGCCCACGCGGCTCGTTCTTGCCGTGCGAATTCGGTCGCGTCGCCTCGCCCGGCGTCTCGTCGTCGCCGAGCTCGCCGTCGTCGAAGGTGTCGGAGGTCGAGGCCTGCGCGCTTTCCATCGCGCTCTCGCTCATCTCCTCGCTCGACGCCTGGGCCTGATCGGCGCTCATCTCTTGCGCGGCGTCGGAATCGGGCGAGCCCTCGGCGCCGGACTGATCGTTGTCGCCGTCCTGGTTCTCGTCGTTCTCGTCATTGTCTTCGCTGTCGGCGCTGCGCTCGTCGCCGATCTCGAGCGCCGTCAGCAGATCATGCACGGCATCGCCGAACCTGGTCTGGTCCTCGACCACGGTATCGAGCCGGTCGAGCCGCCTGCCGATCTTGTCTTCGAGAATAGGGCGCCAGAGATCGACCATCTTCTTGGCGGCCGTCGGCGGCGCCATGCCGGTCAGGCGCTCGCGCACCAGCATCGCCAGCGCGTCGGCGAGCGGCGCGTCGGCGCGATCGGTGATCTCGTCGAACTTGCCGCGATGGAAATGGTCGTCGAGCATCGCGGTGAGGTTTTTCGCAACGCCCGCCATGCGCCGCGCGCCGATCGCCTCGACACGGGCCTGCTCCACCGCCTCGAACACGCCGCGCGCCTGCGGATTGCCCGGCATCAGCTTGCGATGCACCTTCGGATCGTGACAGGCGAGCTTGAGCGCGATGGAATCGGCGTGGCCGCGCACGATGGCGGCATCACGCCTGGTCATCTTTCGCGCGGGCTCGGGCAGCCGCGCCTTGCCCGGCGCGAGCCCGGGACGCTCGGCGGCGAAGCTGACGTCGAGCTCGGGCTCCTTGGCGATCGCCTTCAGGCAGGAGGCCACCGAGCGCTTGAACGGCTCGGTCGGGGCTTCCTTGGTGTTGCGGAATTTGGAGTTGGAGGTGGTGCTCATCTCGCCCTTACCCGTCGTCCCCGCGAAGGCCGGGACCCATAACCGCCGGCAATCATTGCGTCAGGAGAAATTAGCAGCGTCGCTTCACAGAGGGACCTCGCGGTATGGGTCCCGGCCCCCGTGCGCAATTGCGCACTCGGCCGGGACGACACACCGAGAGCGATCAGCTGAGCGCCACGTTCACCGACGATTCCGGCAGCTCCGCGTTGAAGCAGCGCTGGTAGAACTCGGCGACGAGGGGACGTTCGAGCTCGTCGCATTTGTTGAGGAAGGTGACCCGGAACGCAAAGCCGATGTCGCTGAAGATGTCGGCGTTCTCCGCCCAGGTGATCACCGTGCGCGGGCTCATCACCGTCGACAGATCGCCATTCGCGAAGGCGTTGCGGGTGAGGTCGGCGAGGCGAACCATCTTGTTGACGATGTCGCGGCCCTCCGTGGTGCGATAGTGCTTGGCCTTGGCCAGCACGATCTCCACTTCCTCGTCATGGCTGAGATAGTTCAGCGTGGTGACGATCGACCAGCGGTCCATCTGGCCCTGGTTGATCTGCTGGGTGCCGTGATAGAGGCCCGAGGTGTCGCCGAGGCCGACGGTGTTGGCGGTCGAGAACATGCGAAATGCCGGATGCGGCTTGATCACCTTGTTCTGGTCGAGCAGCGTCAGCCGGCCGGAGACTTCCAGCACGCGCTGGATCACGAACATCACGTCCGGGCGGCCGGCGTCGTATTCGTCGAAGACCAGCGCGACGTTATGCTGGAGCGCCCAGGGCAGGATGCCGTCGCGGAATTCGGTGACCTGCTTGCCGTCGCGGACTACGATCGAGTCCTTGCCGACGAGGTCGATACGGCTGATGTGGCTGTCGAGGTTGACGCGCACGCAGGGCCAGTTCAGTCGCGCAGCGACCTGCTCGATATGGGTGGATTTGCCGGTGCCGTGATAGCCCGTGACCATGACGCGGCGGTTGTGGGCGAAGCCGGCGAGAATGGCGAGCGTGGTGGCGCGGTCGAAGCGGTAATCGGAATCGACTTCGGGGACGTGAGGATCGACTTCGGAATAGGCGGGGACTTCGAGATCGCTGTCGATCCCGAACACCTGGCGCACCGACACCTTCATGTCGGGCAAACCGGAAACTTCCTCAACTTTGGACATCGCGGCGGTCGTCATCAATCCTCCGAGGTCCCGGGCGATCCCGAGACCAGTTATTGCACGTTGGCTGCGGCTGGGTGCTGTTGCGAACCTATCAGAGACAACGGGCGGGCAGAAGCCCGCCCCCCGATCAAAGTTCCGTTGTCTTTTCATTTAGATAGGCAAGGAACGCGATTTTTGGAAGGCTGCCCTGCGAATCACGCCTGAATTTCGTGCCGAAGGCACCGTCCTGCCGACGCGGGTGGCACTTTTACCGCCGCTCATTACTTATGTAGGGTCTGAATATAGGGTCCGAACCCCAAGGCCCAATCCCACCGCAGAGACGATGTGACGTCCTTTCTCGATCCCCTCATTTCATTCGTCTCGGCCCATGCGTGGCTGGCCTATCTGACCCTGTTTCTGGCGGCCCTGCTCGAGGCGGTTCCGGTGGTGGGGTCGGTCATCCCCGGCTCGACGATCATCCTGGCGCTGAGCGCCCTGGTCCCGGGCGGCGAGCTCAAGCTGCAATGGGTGTTGCTGGCGGCGGCGCTCGGCGCAGTGCTCGGCGATGGTTCGGCCTACTGGATCGGACACCGGCAACAACGGGAGATCCTCAACACCTGGCCGCTGACCAATTATCCGCGTGTGGTCGAACAGAGCGAGAATTTCTTCCACCGCTTCGGCACCTGGGCGGTGTTCTTCGCCCGCTTCGTGCCGCCGATCCGTGCCTTCGTCCCGGTCACGGCGGGCGCGCTCGGCATGCCCCCGGCCCGCTTCTACGCCATCAACATCCCGGCGATCCTGGTCTGGGCGCCGGCGCATGTGCTGCCGGGCGTTTTGGCGGTGTCGGCCCTGCACGAATATGCCGGGCTGCCGCACCATGGGCATCCGTATAAGCATATGTGGATTTTGACCGTGGTCGGCGTGGCAATCGTCGTAGGCTTGGCGGTTTGGATCTATCGCCGCCGGAACGGCGGCGGCGTGGCGGTGGCGAAGCCGCGAGGGTGATAGCGTCGAGCGGCGCACTGCGGTTTGGGGACTTCGCAACGTGGCGGCCCTTGCCTCTAAGCCGTAACGCGTTACATTGTAACGCGTTACGTGGAATCGTTTCCAATGACTGCACCCGCTGAAAGAATGAAAATGATGCGCCAGCGGAGGCGGCTGCGGGGCTTGCGCGAACTGCGCCTGGTCGTAGCTGATGCTCGCTCGCGGTCAGTTCGACGACGGGTGGCGAAGCAAGTTGCCAGCCTCGACCCCGATCGCGAGCGCAACGCGCTGCAGTGGATCGAGTCGGTCTCCGAGTTTGATGCAGATGCAACGCGGTGACGTCGTGACCGTCGCTGCAACGGGCGACTATGGCAAACCCCGCCCGGCGGTCATCGTGCAGAGCGACGCTTTCCCTGAAACTCATGCCTCCGTCGTGATCTGCCAGTTGACTTCCGAACTGGCGCACGCCCCGGATTTTCGGGTGACTATCGAGCCAACCCGCGAAAATGGATTACGACTGAGATCGCAGGCGATGGCCGACAAGCCGATCACCGTGAGACGCGAACGGATCGGACAGAAGATCGGGCGCCTCGGCAGCCAGGATATGGCGCGGATCGGGATTGCTTTGGCGTTCGTGTTAGGGCTTGCGGATTGATCAGGTACCCGAGCACGGGCTTCCGCCAAGACGACCGCAGCAGCGATCCTAGCTAGCAGCGCCTCCCCTCCGCCCCGGCGCCGGTCCCACATACCTCGCCCGTGGCCTGATCAGCTTGCCGAACTGCAACTGCTCGCTCGCATGCGCGATCCAGCCGACGCTGCGGGCCATCGCGAACAGGGCGAGCTCGCTGCCGCCAGGCAGGCGCAGCGCGTGCACGAGCACCGCAAGCGCGTAGTCGATATTGACGAGTTCGCCGGTCGCCTCCGCGATCCGCTCGGGCACCTCCTTGGTGAATTTACGCGGTGCGCCTGCGCGAGAGAGCGCGTTGAGCAGCGATTGCGCGCGCCGATCGCCCCGCTTGTAGACGCCGTGACCGAAGCCGGCAAAGCGTTCGCCGAGCGCGACACGCTCGCGGACCATTGGCTCGACGTCACGATCGACCAGCGCCTTGACGAGCTGCGAGGCGAGCACGCCGGCACCGCCGTGCTTCGGTCCCTTCAGCGCGGCGAGGCCGGCGATGACGGAATCATAAAGATTAAGACCGGTCGAGGCTGCGCAACGCGCGGTGAAGGTGGACGCGTTCAACTCATGCTCGGCGAGCAGAACCAGCGCGCGGCGTATGAGATCGGCCGCGTGCTTGTTGTCGGGAGCCCAGGCACTGGCGATCTGCTGGTGCAGCGGCTCGGCGGACGGCTCCGTATTGAGCATGGTCGCGACCAGGAGCCGGACGATGCGCGCACCGACCATCGCACGTCCATCATGCGCGCGGGTGAAGGCGCGGGGATCGGCGCTCGATGCGAGCGCCAGCACGGCAATGGCGCGATCGATCGGCGCGGCGCGCCGCGCGGCCTGCGCGATCAGGCGCATCTCATCGGACACCGCGGGAAAATTGTCCGGCGCAAAGGGATCGACGCCGGAGACGTCCCACAGAAGCGTCGCCGTGTGCTCCAGCGTGTCGTTCTCCGCGAGATCGACGCAATTGACGCCGCGATAGATCGCGCCCTCCTCGGTGATGGTGGAGATCTCCGTGTCCATGACCGGCAGATCGGCATCGAAGCTGCGCAGGCCGCGCGGCTCCGGCGACGGCACCCGACGCTCCTTCAGCGCCCGGACGTCCTCGGCGCGATAGCGGTTCTTGCGCGAGTCGGGCGTCGGCTCGGAGCGGACCAGGCCGCGGCTGACATAGGCGTAGAGCGTGGCCGGCGAGATCGCGAGCTCGGCGGCGGCTTCCCGGGCGGAGAGGTAGAGACCTTCCGAATTTTTCATATTGATTAATGTAATCAAGATTGATCAATCTGTCGAGAGGCCTGATCTTTGGCTGGTGCAAAGGAGATTTGGGCCATGAACATCCACCTCACCAAGAGCCAGATCGGGCTGGACGGCGTTCCCGCGGCCGAAACCGTGCTGAGCCATGTCGACGGCGAGCGCGGCGAGTTGATCATCGCCGGCGAGCATGTTGGCCGACTGGCGAGCCAGTCGAGCTTTGAGGGCGTCACCGCCCGGCTCTGGAACGGCGCCAGCACGACCACGCTGAGCGAAGCCGATGTGCGCGCGAGCCTGGGCGCCGCACGCGAGCGCGCCTTCGCGCGGCTGGATGAGCTGCTGCCGGCAACGCGCGGCATGGGCATCATCGACGGATTTCGCGCGGCGGTCGCGGGAGTTCGCGCCGAGCACGGGCTCGCCCATGAGGCGACGATCGTCGGCGCATTCCCGGTGATTGCGGGCGCGCTCGTCCGCCGGGCTAGGGGTCTCGATCCCGTGGCGCCCGATCCGAACGTGAGCCAGGCTGCCGATACGCTTCGCATGCTGCACGGGCGCGCGCCCGAACCACGCGAGGTCAGGGCGCTGGACGCCTATCTCGTGACCGCCAGCGACCACGGCATGAACGCCTCGACCTTCACCGCGCGCGTGGTGGCCTCAACGCACGCAGATCTGTTTGCCGCCGTCACCGCCGGCTATTGCGCGCTGACGGGTCCGCTGCATGGCGGCGCGCCGGAGCCGGTGCTGGAAATGCTCGACGCGATCGGCTCGCGCGAGCGCATCCAGCCCTGGGTGGACGCGGCACTCGCCCGCGGCGAGCGAATGATGGGCTTCGGCCACCGCGTCTATCGCGTGCGCGATCCCCGCGCCGACGTGCTCAAGACCGCGATCGAGGCGCTGGCCTCGGACGGCGCCGACCTGCCGTTTGCCGGCGAGGTCGAGGCCTATATCCGCGCAGCCTTGCGCAAGAAGAATCCGGACCGGCCGCTGGAGACCAATGTGGAGTTCTTCACCGCGATCCTGCTCGATGCGCTGGCGATTCCGAGGCAGGCCTTCACGCCGATCTTCGCCGTGGCGCGCGCAGCCGGCTGGACGGCGCATGCGCGGGAGCAGCAGCGGACCGGGCGGCTGATCCGGCCGAGCTCGTCATATGTGGGCGCGATGCCGAAGGCGTAGGGAATGCGTAGCCCGGAGCGCGTGCTTCCCCTCTCCCCTTGCGGGAGAGGGTGGCTCGCCGCAAAGCGGCGAGACGGGTGAGGGGTTGTCTCGACACCCTCATATCTTGCAGTTGAATTCGCCGAGAGAAACCCCTCATCCGGCGCTTCGCGCCACCTTCTCCCGCAAGGGGAGAAGGGAAGAAAGCGCGCGCGAAGCCTACGCCTCGCGCACCACGGTCTTCAGATAATTATACGCCTTGATGATTTCGATCAGGCGATCCTCGGTGGAGCGGTCGCCACCGTTGGCATCGGGGTGGTGCTGCTTCACCAGCGCCTTGTACTTGGACTTGACGTCGGCGAGCGTGGACTCGGGGCCGAGGCCCATCACCTGAAGCGCCTTGCGCTCGGCGTTCATGATCTTGCGCGTCTCGGCCTTGGGCGCGGCCTGCGGGCCGGCGCGCCAGCCGGTGCGGCCGTTCAGCTCCTGGAACATGCTGAACGGATCGAAGGCGCCGTCGATCTCGGCCTCGGCGCCCTTCTTGACGCCGCCATTGGCGCCCATCTTCCAGGTCGGACGATGACCGGTCAGCGCATCTTTCTGATAGCGCGCGACAGCGTCGGCATTCATGCCGGAGAAAAAATTGTAGTTCTGGTTGTACTCGCGCACGTGGTTCAGGCAGAAGTGCCAGTACTCACGCTGATTGTCGCGACCCTTGGGCGCACGATGCGCGCCCTTGTTCTGACACCCGGTCCATTCGCAATTGACCACGGCGTCGCGCGGCTTCACCTCCGGCTGCTTGCCTTTCGGCTTGATCCGGATGGAGTCGAAGAACTTTGATGAATCGATCGGCATGGCTGACTTTGACTACGCAATGCAAAAACCTTCAAGTCTTGACATTGCAATTAGCTGAAAAGCATAGCCGAAACTATGCTGAGGCGTCCTTGAACGGCCGCTAGAGGCGGCCTATGCAATACGGAGAGCGATCTCGCACCGTAATGACCCAGATGGCCATCAGAGACACTATCAGCAACAAGTTGCAGGAAGCTTTCACGCCGGAAAGCCTGCAAGTCGTCGACGAGTCACATTTGCATGAGGGCCACGCCGGCCATCGGCCGAGCGGCGAGACGCACTTTCGGGTTTATATTGTGTCTTCCGCCTTCAAAGGGAAGAGCCGGGTCGATCGCCACCGCATGATAAATTCGGCGCTGGCCGCGGAACTCTCCGGCAGCGTGCACGCGCTGGCGATCCACGCGCAAGCGCCGGGAGAAGGCGGCAGCTAGCTCGCCGATGCGGCTGTCATGCCCGCAAAGGCGGGCATCCAGTAGTCCGAGGCGGCGCGGCTAGAATCGAGCCGCTGCGGCTTACTGGATCGTCCGCCCCAGTGCGCAAGCGCGCACAAGGCGGACGATGACAGCTACCGCTTCAAAACGACGTCCCCGCCCGCCGCCGCTTGGCTTCCTCCATTTCCGTCTCGCGCGGCACCGGTGAGATACGGAGCGCGGTGATGCGGTTGCGTTCGCGGCGGAGGACGCGGAAGCGGAAGCCGTGAAAGGTGAAACTCTGGCCGCGGTCGGGGATCGAGCGCGCCTCGTGAATGACGAGGCCGGCGACCGTCGTTGCCTCTTCGTCGGGCAGGTGCCAGTCCATGGCGCGGTTGAGATCGCGGATCGGGACCGAGCCGTCGACGACGACCGAGCCGTCCGGCTGGGCGCGCACGCCCGCGACCACGACGTCGTGCTCGTCGGAGATGTCGCCGACGATCTCTTCCAGAATGTCTTCCAGCGTCACGAGACCTTCAACTTCGCCGTACTCGTCGACGACCAGGGCGAAATGAGTCTTGCGGCGGCGGAACGCCTTGAGCTGCTCGGAGACGGGCCGCATTTCCGGCACGAACCAGGGCGGCAGCGCGATGGTGGAGACGTCGATGCGCGCGGTGTCGCCGTCGGACGCGCGGATCGCGCGCAGCAGATCCTTGGCGTGGAGCACGCCGATGATGTTTTCCGGCTTTTCCCGCCACAACGGGATGCGGGTGTATTCGGCCGCCAGCACCTCGCGCACCAGATCCTCCGGCGGCAGGTCGGCGTTGATCATCGTCATCTCGGTGCGATGGATCATGACGTCGGAGACCTGGAGCTCGCGCAGATCGAGCAGCCCGCCGAGCATGTCGCGGTCGTGCTTCTCAAACTTGCCTTCATGATGCAGCAGGTCGACCGCGCCGCGGAGGCGCTCGGTCGGCGACAGGATCGCCTGGTGCTCGCCGGCAAGGCCAAACAGGCGCATCAACAGCCGCACGATGACTTCCACGATCCGCAGCAGCGGCCCCAGCACGTACATCGTCAGCCGCATCGGGCGCGCCACCGCGAGCGCCATACGGTCGGGCGCGTTGATCGCGATGGTCTTGGGCAGCACCTCGGCGAAGATCACGACCAGTGCGGTCATCAAGCCGGTGGCATAGAGCACGCCCACGTCGCCGAACCAGGCCGTGAAGATGCTGGTGGCCAGGGCGGATGCACTGATATTGGCGATGTTGTTGCCGAGCAGCAGGGCGCCGATCAGGCGCTCGCGCATGTCGAGCAGCTGCGAGACCACGTCGGCATCGCGATTACCCTGCTTGGAGAGCCGCAGCATGCTGGCGCGCGAGGCGCCCGTCAGTGCGGTCTCGCTCGCGGCGAAGAAGCCGGAGACCAGCAGGCAGAGAATGACGATGGTGAATCCGAGCCAATCCATGAACCACTCTGGCTTCTTGTTTTGACGCGTTTCTTACGCGAACCGGTACCCACTTCGCGCGAAAACGCTGTAGCGCCGTTCAGCCTCGCGTCATGCCTTTTGCGCGAGCTTGTCCTTCAGGAAGTCGCGCACCGGAGCCGGCTCGACGTTCTTCACGGCGACGGCCCGCCCCACGGCCTCCAGCAGGATGAAGGTGAGCCTGCCGCGCTCGACCTTCTTGTCCTGCGCCATCAGCGTCATCAGCGCGTCGGCATCGGCAAGCCCCTCCTGCGCGAAGCCCGCGATGTCCTGCAAGCGCGTCGGCAAGCCGGCGTCAATGAGGTGACGCTCGACTCGCATCGCATCGGCTTCGCCGATCATGCCGAGCTTCGCCGAAAACTGCGCCGCCAGCGTCATGCCGATCGAAACGCCCTCGCCGTGAAACAGGCGGTCGGAGAAGCCGGTCGCGGCTTCCAGCGCATGGCCGAACGTATGGCCGAGATTGAGCAGCGCGCGCTCGCCGGTCTCGCGCTCGTCGCGCGAGACCACGCCGGCCTTGGCGCGGCAGGAGGTCGCGATCGCATGCTCGCGCGCCGAACCGCCTTTGGAGATATCGGAATGGTTCTTCTCGAGCCAGGCGAAGAACGCCTCGTCGCCGAGCACGCCGTATTTGGCGACCTCGGCATAGCCGGCGCGGAATTGCCGCGGCGACAGCGTGTCGAGCACGGCGGTGTCGGCAATCACCAGCACCGGCTGGTGGAAGGCGCCGAGCAAATTCTTGCCCTGCGGCGAGTTGATGCCGGTCTTGCCGCCGACGGAGGAATCGACCTGCGCCAGCAGCGAGGTCGGCACCTGCACGAAATCGACGCCGCGGCGCAGGATCGCCGCTGCAAAGCCGGCGAGATCGCCGACCACGCCGCCGCCGAGCGCGATGACGAGATCGTTGCGCTCGATTTTCGCGGCGATCAGGGCTTCGCTGACCTTTTCGAGACCGGCATAGGTCTTCGAGATCTCACCTTCCTCGACGACGATGCGCGATGTCGCAATGCCGCTGGCTGCAAGCGATGCCTCGGCGGGTTCGAGCCAGTATTTCGCGACCGTGCGATCCGTCACGATCGCGGTGCGCACGCCGGGACGCAAACGCGCTACCCGTTCGCCGAGCGAGGCCAGCACACCGCGGCCGATGACGATGTCGTAGGCGCGATTCTCCAGCGCGACCTCGACATTGACGGGATCAGAATGTTTCAAAGGCGCGGTCATCGTGCGGCACTCGCGACGTCGGCTGGTGGCGGGGACGCCTGTTCGCCGCAAACATGCGCGCGCAGCGTCTCGATGGTCTCATCGACGATCTTGTCGTGCGGCACGTCGCGCGAGGCGATAGTGAGGTCGGCATGGCCGTAGACCGGCTCGCGCTCGGTGAGCAGGCGCGTCACGGTTCCTTCGGGATCGGCGGTCTGGAGCAGCGGACGGTCGGCGCGCCGGCGCACACGGCGCATGATGACGTCATGATCGGCCTTGAGCCAGATCGAGATCGCCTTTGCCGCGATCCGGGTCCGCGTCTCCTCGCGCATGAAGGCGCCGCCGCCGGTCGCCAGGACGATGGGGCCGCCGTCGAGCAGACGCGCGATCACGCGGGCCTCGCCGTCGCGGAAATGCGGCTCGCCATGGCGCTCGAAGATTTCCGGTATGGTCATGCCGGCCGCCGCCTCGATCTCGGTGTCGGCATCGACGAAGGGCAGCTTGAGCCGGAGAGCCATGCGGCGGCCGATGGTGGATTTGCCCACCCCCATCATGCCGACGAGCACGATCGAGCGCGTCCCCAGCGCCGACAGGATGTCGGCCTCGGGCGAGGCTTGGATCGGCAACGCGGCGTCGGGCATTTGTCTCGCTCGAATGGGTCTCGCTCGATCTGCCGCCAAAGGCGGCATCCTTTGGCCACCTATACGACCCCGCAGGGGCCCTCGCCAGAGGACTCTTGCCACGAAACGGCGAACGTGTTGGATGATTTCATTGGTTAATTTGCCCGCCAAGCCCTTGACCGAGACCCTCTCCGAGATCCTGCCGATGCCCAGCCTGTTCCGCTTCCTGACGGTCGTCGCCGTGATCGCCGGCATCGTCTATGGCGTGGTCTTCGCGCTGGCGAACTTCGTCAATCCCAAGCCGCGGGAAATGACGGTGACGATCCCGCCGGATAAGTTTCTCAAGAAATAGCAGCTAGGCTGCCGGCATGCGTGCCAGATCTTCCGATAACAAGTCCTCAGACGCCAAGCTCACCGGCCTGTTCCTCGACATGCTCGCGGCGGAACAGGGCGCCGGCCCCAATACGCTCGACGCCTATCGCCGCGACCTCACCGACTTCTCCGAGTTTCTTGGTCGCGCCGGCCATGCATTCGCGGACGCGGAAACACAGACGCTGCGCGACTATCTCGCCGATCTCGATACGCGGGGCTTCAAGTCCACCAGCGTCGCGCGACGGCTGTCGGCGATGCGGCATCTCTATCGCTTCCTCCTGAACGAACGCATCAGAACCGACGATCCCGCGGCGATCCTGTCCGGCCCCAAGCGCGGCCGCGGCCTGCCGAAGGTGCTGTCGATTGCGGATGTCGACCGCATGCTCCGCCGCGCCAAGGAATTGAGCGAGGCGGAGGATGCTTCGCTCTCGAAACGGCTGCGCGCCCTGAGACTCTATTGTCTGCTCGAGGTGCTCTACGCCACCGGCCTGCGCGTCTCCGAACTGGTGGCGCTGCCACGTACGGCCGCGAAGCGCGACGCCCGCATGATCGTGGTGCGCGGCAAGGGCAACAAGGAACGGCTGGTGCCGCTCAACGAGGCCTCGCGCCAGGCGATGGCCGATTATCTCGCGGCGACGGAGGCGGCCAAGGACAACAACAAGACTGACAAGAAGAACAGCGTGGCGGCCTCGAAATGGTTGTTCCCCTCGTTCGGCGAGAGCGGACATCTGACGCGGCAGCATTTTGCCCGCGACCTGAAGGAGCTCGCAGTCGCTTCGGGCCTGCAGGCCCGGCTGGTCTCCCCCCACGTGCTGCGCCACGCCTTCGCCAGCCACCTGCTGCACAACGGGGCCGATTTGCGCATCGTGCAGACGCTGCTCGGCCATACCGACATCTCGACGACCCAGATCTACACCCACGTGGTCGAGGAGCGGCTGAAGAGCCTGGTCCGCGACCTGCACCCGCTGGCGGAGAAATAGTTGCTGCCGTAGCTGCAGTAGCCCGGATGAGCGAAGCGACATCCGGGATTGACGATCGGGCGACCTGCCCCGGATATCGCTTCGCTCATCCGGGCTACGGTACTGGAACGATGAAACCGCCTTGACTTCGGCCACATCTCCGCAGAAAGAGCCGGGGCCTCACGATGATTTGGCCTGCGCTCGTTGCGAGCACACAAGTCAACTCATTGACGAACCTACACTTCTTTCCGCGACATCGAATCCGCTTCGCCGCCTCGCCCCGTCCTCCCTATATTGAGTTGATGCCAGACCAGATGCGCAGCTATCTCGATTTCGAAAAGCCCGTCGCCGAGCTCGATTCCAAGCTCGATGAATTGCGGACGCTTGCGGCCTCCGGCAGCGACATCGCCGAGGAGATCGGGCGGATCGAGGACAAGGCGGCGCAGGCGATGGCCGACCTCTATCTGAACCTGACGCCGTGGCAGAAAACGCTGGTCGCGCGGCATCCGCAGCGGCCGCATTTCAACGACTTCATCAAGGGCCTGATCACCGAGTTCACCCCGCTCGCCGGCGATCGCAAGTTCGGCGAGGACGAGGCGCTGGTGGCCGGCTTCGGCCGCTTCCGCGGCGAGGCCATCTGCGTGATGGGCCAGGAAAAGGGCGATTCCACCGAGAGCCGCATCAAGCATAATTTCGGCATGGCGCGGCCCGAGGGCTATCGCAAATGCGTGCGGCTGATGGAGATGGCGGAGCGGTTCGGCCTGCCGGTGCTGTCGCTCGCCGATTCCGCCGGCGCCTATCCCGGCATCGGCGCGGAAGAGCGCGGCCAGGCCGAGGCGATCGCGCGTTCGACTGATGCCTGCATGGCGCTGACCGTGCCGAACGTCGCCATCATCACCGGCGAGGGCATGTCGGGCGGCGCCATCGCCATCACCACCGCCAACAAGGTCCTGATGCTGGAGCACGCGATCTACAGCGTGATCTCGCCCGAGGCGGCGTCCTCGATCCTCTGGCGCGACGGCTCCAAGGCGCAGGAAGCCGCCAACAACATGAAGATCACGGCCCAGGACATGCTCCGCTTCGGCGTGATCGACAGCATCCTGAAGGAGCCGGTCGGCGGCGCCCATCGCGACCCCGCCGCCATGATCGCCACCACGGGCGACGCCATTGCCAAGGCCTTTGACGAACTCCGGGGTCTGGACGGGGACGCCATCCGCAAGCATCGGCGGCAGAAATTCCTCGATATTGGCCGGAAACTGGGCTGATTCGGGCGGGCTTTGGGGCCCGTTGGACGCGTCCCCCTCCGCCGTCGTCCTGGCTTTCGCCGAGACGACGCTGAATTTGAGGCCGGCCAAACCGTCCCGGAGGCCCCCGGTAACCCCGCGTTAACCCTTTTTTTGCCCAAATCAGCGATCTCAGTGCTGGTTTGGCCGAAAGGCCCAAGTTTCAGCCCAGTTTAAGTCTTCGTTGACCACGCCTTTGGGCCAACGGGCTCGTGATCCCCGTGCGGGTTGCGACCACATGACCCAGAGGTTAGAATTTTAATCAATGGCTTCAGGGCATAAGCGCTGGAGCGTGATTGCGAAAAAGCCCGTCGCGACGGGTCCCGGTCTCCGGTCGGATCATGCTTCAAGATTGGGGTTTGCGCGCGATGCCTTGGACGGTGTGGGGTCCATCTTGATTTCTCGTTCGCTTGCTCGCGCGTTTCTGGTTTCGGTGGCGCTTGCCGCCAGCTTCGTGCTGGCCGGCTGCGACACCGACCAGGTTTCGCTTGCGACCAATGCCAAGGCCAACCAGCCGGTGCCGCCAAAGCTTCTCGCCGCGATGGTCGAGAAGAACATGGATCTGCAATCACCGATCCTGGTGCGCCTGTTCAAGCAGGAGGCCGAGCTCGAGGTCTGGAAGCAGACCCGCAACGGCCAGTTCGCGCTGCTCAAGACCTATCCGATCTGTCGCTGGTCGGGCGATCTCGGCCCGAAGGTGCGCGAAGGCGATCGTCAGGCGCCGGAAGGATTCTACTCGATCAATCCGGGCCAGATGAATCCGCAATCGGCGTACTATTTGTCGTTCAACACGGGCTATCCGAACGCGTTCGACAAGGCTTTGGGCCGCAGCGGCTCGCAGCTGATGGTGCATGGCGATTGTTCGTCGCGCGGCTGCTACGCGATGACGGACGAGCAGATCGCCGAGATCTATTCGCTCGGGCGCGAGTCCTTCTTCGGCGGCCAGAAGGCGTTCCAGTTGCAGGCCTATCCGTTCAAGATGACGCCGGTGAACATGGCCAAGCACCGGAACAATCCGAACATGCCGTTCTGGAAGATGATCAAGGAAGGCTATGATCATTTCGAGGTGACGCGGCAGGAGCCGAAGGTCGATTTCTGCGAGAAGAAGTACGTGTTCGACGCGGCGAAGCCGCCCGACGCCAAGCGCGATCCGGTGTTCGACGCGTCCGCTAAGTGCCCGGCCTATGTGATCCCCGAGGAGATCGCCAGCGCCGTGCGCGAGAAGGATGCGCGCGACCAGGCGGAGTACAACAAGCTGGTTTCGCGCGGCACGCCCGTTGCGCGCATGAACACCGGCATCGACGGCGGCATGAACAAGATCTTTGCCGCGAAGATTCCGGAAGGCTCGACCGGCCTGTCGGAGGGCGCCGAAGGCACCACGCTCCAGATGTTGGCGATGGCGAAGGCGCCGGGCACCATCCCTGGACACGTCAATCCGCCGAAGCCGAATCTCGATGCAGCCGCGCCCTCGCCGCAGGAAGAGCCGGTCGTCGCCGTCAGCGCGCCCGCCGCCAGCGCCCGCGTCGCCACCGCAGCTCCGCCCGAGAAATCCGGCTTCTTCTCCAATCTCGGCCGCAAGATGGGTGTGGGCAATGCCGACGCCACGGCGACCACGCCGCCGCCGCAGGCCACGGCATCCGTCGCTCCGGCTGCAACGACGACCACCGCAGCGTCCCGGCTGAAGGCCGCGGTGACCCGGTTCGTACCGGGCCGCGACACGTCCAAGGACGCAGCGAAGGATGCACCGAAGCCGGCTGTTGCCGCTGCCAAACCCGCCGAAGCTGCGAAGCCCGACACCCGCCTCGCCGCAACCCGCCCGACGCTGAAGCCGTCGGTGTCGGATGGCGCGGGTGAAGCGACCCAGATCATGGGCGCCGCGCCGGTGGTGCAATCGAACTCGTTCGACAGCCGGTTTGGGGCGGTGAAGTAAAGCGGGCGCTCCGCTTAATCTCTTCGATCCATCCCAGCCTGACGCCGTCATTCCCCGCGAAGGCGGGGAATCCAGTATTCCAGAGGCACCCCTTATCGATCGAGAAGCTGCGGCGTACTGGATGCCCCGCCTTCGCGGGGCATGACAGCCGAGTTCGGTGTGAGAGCGACGCGCTTCACGCGCGCCCTACGGCGCCAGATACCGCAGCAGCTCCGGATTGCCCCTCACCTCGCCCGCTTCGCCTTGCAGCGCGACGCGGCCGCGGTCCAGCACGTAGGCGTAATCGGCGACGCGGAGCGCGAGGTCGAGGTGCTGCTCGACGATGATGACGGCGATGGTTTTCGCAAGCTCGATCAGGCGCTCGGTGATCTCCTCGATTACGCCGATCCAGACGCCTTCGGTCGGCTCGTCGAGCAGAAGAAGTTTTGGATCGCCCAGCATGGCGCGGCCGATGGCGAGCATCTTGCGCTCGCCGCCGGAAAGCGTGCCGGCGGGCTGGTCGAGGCGCTGGCCGAGCTTTGGGAAGATGGTCAGCACGTGCTCGACCGCGTCGGCTTTCCTGCTCGCGAGCGACCCGACCGCGAGATTGTCGCGCACCGACAGGCGCGCGAACACCGAATGCTCCTGCGGCACGTAGCCGATGCCGGCGCGCACGCGCTCCTGGGTCGCGCGGCGGCTGATGTCGCGGCCATCGAAGGCGACCTCGCCCTTCCACGCCGGCAGTTCGCCGACGATGGTCTTCATCAGCGTGGTCTTGCCGGCGCCGTTGCGGCCCAGCACGGCGACACCGCCGCGCCAGGGAATGCCGAGGTTGACGTCGAACAGGACCTGGCTGCGACCATAGCCGGCGTCGAGATGCTTGATGTCCAAAAATTCAGGCACGGCGCAAATAAATCTCCTGGACGGCCTTGTTGGCCTGGATCTCCGACACCGTGCCGGACGCCAGCACCTTGCCCTGGTCGAGCACGGTGAGACGATCGCAGATGTCGCGGATGAAATCGAGATCGTGCTCGACGATGACCAGCGAGCAATGCTTTTTGATCGGCTGCAGCAATTCACCGGTGACGCGGCGCTCCTCCAGGCTCATGCCGCCGGTCGGCTCGTCCAGCAGCAGAAGCTTCGGCTTGCAGGCCAGCGCCATCGCGATCTCCAGCCATTGCTGCTGGCCGTGCGACAGCGCCGCCGCCGCGTCGAAAGCGCGGTTGGCGAGGCGAAATTGCGTCAGCATGGTCATGACCTGATCGTGCAAGAGCCCGCGCGTGCGCGAGAACACGAGATCGAACAGCGAGGATTGCGCCTGCAGCGCGAGCAGAATGTTGTCGTAGAGCGTCAGCGTCGGCAGCACGGATGTGATCTGAAATTTCAAGCTCATACCGGCGCGGGCACGCTCGGTCGGCGTGAACGCGGTGATATCGGCGTTGACGAAGGAGACCTTGCCCTGTGTCGGCACCTCGGCGCCGGCGATGCACTTCATCAGCGTGCTCTTGCCGGAGCCGTTCGGGCCGATCAGGCCGTGAAACTCGTTCTCGCCGACGGTCAGCGCGGCGCCGTCGAGCGCGGTGAGCTTCCCGAAGATCTTCTTGACGCCGCTGGCTTCAAGGAGCGGCATCGCGCTTCTCCTTCCCGGTCTTCCTGGATTTGCCACCAAAGCTGCCGACCCGCTCGCGCTCGCCGAGCACGAAGCTGATCAGGCCGAGCGGCCGGAACAGAATCACCAGCAGGAGCAGCACGCCAAGGATGATCGGCCAGACCTCGCGGTAATTGTCCGAGAGCCAGAAGCTGACGCCCTCAACGATGACGGCACCGATGACGGCGCCGATCAGCGTGCCGGAGCCGCCGAACAGCACATAGAGCACCACTTGCGTCGAGACCACGACGCCGACCATGTTGGGCCAGACGAAACCTTCGTGGAAGGCATAGAGGCTGCCGGCGAGGCCGGCCACTGCGCCTCCGATCGCAAAAATGATCGCCTTCAGATGCTGCGCCTTGTAGCCGAAAAAGGCGATGCGCTGCTCGTTCTCGCGCAATCCCGCGAGCGCCAACCCGAACTGCGAGCGCACCAGAAAGCGGCAGAGGAGATACACCACGACGAGCAGGCCAAGCACGAGATAATAGAACGGCGGCCCTTCCGAGAACTCGTAACTGCCGAGCGTCATCGAGGAGATCGAGGGGATGCCGTTCTGGCCACCGAGATAGTACCAGCCGCGCGCAAGCCGATCGGCGGCGTAGGATCCGGTCAGCGTGCCCAGCGAGACGAAGATCACGCTGGAGGGATGCCGTCCAAGCAGCAGGAAGCCGCCGAGCAGTAGCGCAAAGGTGAGCCCGATCATGGTGCCCGCGGGCAGCACCAGGAAGATGTTGGTAATGTCGAGATCGCGCGCGAGCAGCGCCACGCCATAGCCGGCCGAGCCGAAAAACAGCGCCTGGCCGAAGCTCATGATGCCGGCATAGCCCCACACCAGGTCGAATGACAGCGCGAACAGCGCGAGGATGATCACGCGCGCCGCGAACACCGTGAGGTAGTCCTGCAGCACCAGCGGCGCGAGCAGCGCCGCGACGAGCACGACGCCCTCCACGATCGGCAGGATTTTCCGCGCCGAACCGGCTTGCCCTGCTGATCCGTGTTCAACCATGGCAACGTTCTGCTCCCCGCCGATCTCGGCGGGGACTGCCTGCTTCACTGCGCCCATCGCTTTCGGCATTCGACTCTAGCATTCCTTGGGATCGACGAGTCCGTCGCTGCGTCCGACGATCTCGTAGTTCCCGCCTTTGGCGACAGCGGTGTACATCTTCATCTTGCAGTGGCGCTTGCCCGGCACCATCTCGGCAGGTCCGCCGGGACCTTCGGCGATCTTGGCATGATCGAGCGCAGCGGCGACCGAGTCGCGATCGACCTTGCCGGCTTCCTTGACGGCGGCTTCCCACAGCTTCAGGCCGCGATAGGTGCCGGTGGCGGCGCTGCCGGCAGCGAACAGGAAGTTGCCCGGGAAATCCTTCTCGTAGGCCGCCTGGATCTTTGCGTCGAACGGGTTCTCCTTGGTGAGCACCTTGAAATAATCGAGACAGCTGGCGAGACCCTCGATCTCGGCCGCCTGATTGATGTTGAGCGTGTTCTCGTCATAGTAGACGCAGGCCAGCCGTCCGCCATTCTTGAGAAAGCCGGCCTCGTAGAGCTGCTTGAAGAACGGACCGACGCCGGGCGGGATGACGGTGTTGAAGACGACGTCGACCTTGTTGGAGATGATGCGGTTGACGGTCGAGGAGAAGTCGACCTGGTCGAGTGGATAGTATTCCTCGAACACGACCTCGCCGCCGTTGGCCTCGATCACCTTGCGGGCGTAGACGTTGAGCGTGTGCGGCCAGACATAGTTGGCGCTCGGCAGCGCGAACTTCTTGCCGCCGTTCTTGATCAGCCAGGGAATGAACTCGTCACACTGCTGCGCCGGCGTCGGCCCGGTACAGAACAGATAAGGCGTGCACTCCTTGCCTTCGTAGAGCTGCGGATAGATGTAGAGCGTCTTGCCGCGCGCGACGATCGGGTCCTTGATGGCGTTGCGCATCGACGAGGTGATGCCGCCCAATACCATGTCGACCTTGTCGCGCTGGATCAGCTTGCGGACGTTGCCGACCGCGACGGATTCGTTCGAGGCGGTGTCCTCGACAAAGAGCTCGAGCGGGCGGCCGAGCAGACCGCCGCCGGCGTTGATCTCCTTGATCACCATCTTGGCGACGTTGGCGTCGGCATTGCCGGCGTAGGCAATCGGCCCGGTGAGGTCGGTGGCGATGCCGACCTTGATCGGGGCTTCGGCCGCATTGGCCCAGGGCGCCGGGATCACCCAACTGCCGACGCCGGTTGCGACTGCACCGGAGGCAAAGGCGAGATTCGAAAGGAACCGGCGACGGGAGAGCTGAGAACGATCGGACATGTGACTAAACCCCTCTTCCAGCAATGAGGCCCTGCGGCCGGAATTTGATGAAGACGATGGCGAGAACGAAGACGAGGACATCGGCCACGACGGGCGCCATCACCCAGGGCAGCGCGGCGCTGAGCGTGCCGATGACGCCGGCGCCCGCGACCGGCCCGATGAAGGAGCCGACGCCGCCGACCATGACCGCGACAAAGCCCTGGATCAGGAAGCGCAGGCCGAGATCGGCGAACAGGCTGAACACCGGCACGATCAGTGCGCCGGCAAGGCCAGCAAGCGCCGCGCCGAACGCAAAGGTGGCGCCGTAGATCAGCGGCGTGGAGATTCCGGAGGCGCGGGCCAGCGAAGGATTTTCCAGGGTAGCGCGCACGCGCAGGCCGAAGCTGGTGCGCGCCAGCAGCAGATAGCAGCCGCCCATCACCAGCGCCGTGATGATGATGATGGTGAAGCGCCAGGCCGAGATGTGCATGGCACCGATATCGATCGAGCCGCCGATCGGCTCCGGCACGGTGAGATAGAAGCCGCCGATCAAGCCGCGCACGGATTCGCGGATGATCAGGCCGAGCGCATAGGTGCCGAGCATGGCGACGATGGGGGCTGCGTAGAAGCGTCGGATGATCAGCGCCTCCAGCACGAAGCCGAGCGCGCCGACGACGAAGGGCGCGGCGACCATGCCGGCCCAGATCGGCAGGCCATTGGCGTAGGCAAGATAGGTGATGTAGGCCCCGAGCAGGACGAACTCGCCCTGCGCGAAGTTGAAGATGCCCATCATGCTGGCGATGATCCCGAGCCCCAGCACGATCAGGACGATGATCGCGCCGAAGCTCAGGATCTCGAACGCCGCGACGAACGCGTTAGCCATGCGCCGGAGCCTTTCCCGTTCCGAAGGAATCGGAACGGGGCTCCGGCTCGTTGTCTTGACGCGTCCGAAAACGCTTCCCTGTTCCGTTGGCCCGCATCAATGCCTCGCTCACATCTTCTTCCAGTCGCCGATCTGCTCGAAGGCGTGGGCAGCCCGGTAGATGGTGGATTCCTCGAACATGCGGCCGACCAGCATCAGGCCGACGGGCAGGCCGTCGACCATGCCGCAGGGCAGCGACATCGCCGGATGATGGGTGATGTCGAACGGCGCGGTGTTGGAGATCATCTCCAGCGCACGCGCGACATAGTCTTCGCGGCTGGCCGTGGGCTCCGGCAGCTTCGTCGCCTTCATCGGCGTCGTCGGCAGCAGCAGCAAATCGTAGTCTTTGAAGGCCTTGTCGTAAGCCGCGGTCAGGCGTCGGGAAATGTTGAGAGCCTTGCCGTAATAGCGCGGACCAAAAGTGTTGTTGATGTAGGTGCCGAGCAGCAGGAACAGCTTTGTGGTCTCGGACAGAGAATCCGCCTGCCGGCGCCAACCCCGATGGAAATCCATCAGAGTGGTCGAATAGAGGTCGGATCGGCTCAGCCCATAACCGTCGCCATACATCATGGTCTGGGTCATGCCCTCGGTGCCGATCGGCGTCCAGATCGCGGGGCCCATGAGATGCATCGGGATCGAAACGTTCTCGACCGTGGCGCCCAGATCCTTGAAACGCTTTGCGGCCTCCCGCACGCTCTCGTTGACGGCGGCTTCGGCCGTCGCCTGCTCAAAGCCTTCCTTGAGGATGCCGATCCTCATGCCCTTGACGCCCTGGCCGAGCGCCTTGGTGTACTCCTCGACCTTGGGCGCCTTGATGCGGGGATCGTAGCCGTCGTCACCGGCCAGCACCTCCAGCAGCAGCGCGTTGTCGGCGACGGTCGCCGTCATCGGGCCGGTGTGGTCGACGAACACCTCGATCGGCATGATGCCGGTGTAGGGCACGAGGCCCCAGGTCGGCTTCATGCCATAAGTGCCGCAGAACGAGGACGGCATGCGGATCGAACCGCCCTGGTCGCCGCCGATCGCCATGTCGACCTCGCCGAGCGCGACGACGACGCCGCTGCCTGACGACGAGCCGCCGGCCGAATAGCCCATCTTGTGCGGATTGTGGACGGCGCCGACCGCATTGGTGTGGCTGCCGCCGGACATGCAGAAGGATTCGCAATGAACTTTTCCGGCGATCTCGGCGCCGGCATCGAGCATGCGGGTGACGATGGTGGCGTCGAAATCAGGGACGTAGCCTTCGAGCGTCGCCGAGCCGTTCATCATGGGAACGCCGGCGAGCATGATGTTGTCTTTCAGGGCGACCGTCTTGCCCTTGAGCTTGCCGCTCGCCGCACCCTTCACGGTCGACTTGCGATACCAGGCGTTGCGCGGGTTCTCTTCCGGCGAGGGCCGATAGCCCGGCGTGCGCGGATATTTGACCTCCGGCACCTCGTCCGGCATGGCTCCGACGAGATTGTAGGCCTCGATCGAGCCCTGCATCAGACCGCGGAACGAGGCGACATCGTCGTCGGTCAGCGAAAGGCCGCACTGGTCGGCGACACTGCGCAATTGGGCTGGCGTGGGAAGGACAACTGTCACGGCGCTCTCCTCAAAGGCTTCTTGATCCCTGGAATTGGAATCCCTGGCATTGGAGCCTCATCGGCGCGCATGTGCGGCGCGCGCCCATCGGCTCTACCTTGATATTACAGACGGAAATATTTTCCTTTTCAAGTATTATTTTGGATTCGGGCGTTTGCAGATGGGGCGCCGGCGTCAGATCGGTTTGATCAGCTTGAAATCGAGGCCATCCGCGCCGGCGAGATACATTTGCATCCGGGTATGACCGTTCCTGACGGTGACGGGGCCGCGCGCGCCGCCATAGACGATGTTGCGGCCGGCCGCGAGCATGGGCCCCATCGCCAACGTGCCCGCCTTGTTTGCCACGGCCTCAAGGAAGCGCAGTCCCTCATAGCTGGATTGACCGAGCGAGCCGATCGGGGGGCCGTTCGGTCCGAACATCGCGCGATAGCGGCTCTGGAAGTCGTCGTTAGCCCGCGATCCGATGCCCGGGAAATAGCCGGAGGCACAGAACAGATTTTCGCTGTTGTCGGCGCCGATTCCGAGCAGCACGGTCTCGTCCATCGCCCCGGCCAGCCGCAGCGTCGTGGCGCCGAGGCCGCATTCGCCGAACGCGCGATTGAACGTGATGCTGTCGGTGCCGATCAACGAGATCAGGACGACGTCAGGCCTCGCGGCACGGATGCGCTCCAGATGCGGCTCGTGGTTGTCTTCGCCGAGGGGAACGAACTCTTCGCCGACGACATGGCCGCCGGCCTCCTTGATGTAGCGCTTCACCGCGCGGTGCGACTGCCAGGGCCAGACATAATCGCTGCCGATCAGGTACCAGCGCGCCGCCTTCTTGACGTCGGCAAGCCAGTGGATGGAGGGGCGGCTCTGCCAGCGCGGCGTCTCGCCGATCGCCATGACACCCGGCGTCTGCTCGCCGCCCTCGTAGACGGGCGTATAGATGTAGGGGATACGGTGGCGGGTCGTGACCTTGCGCAGCGCCACACGCACCGCGCTGGTATGCAGTCCCACGATGAGGTCGATCTCATCGGAAGCGATCGCCTGCTCGGCGCGGCTCAGAATCCCGTCGAGCGGCCCGCCGGCATCGTAGATCGAAAGCTCGATCTCGCGCCCGAGAATGCCGCCGCGCTTGTTGATCTCGGCGACCGCGAGCTGCGCGCTGCTTGTCGCGCACGGGCCCCAGACACCGGGCGAGCCGGTGCAGCAAATGAAGCCCCCGATGCGGAGCTTGTTGTGTGCGCCGCGGCGCTTCATGAAATGCGCATCAGCCGGCGACAGGTCGAAATCCGCTGCCGCGGGCGACAGATTCCTGAACAGCAAGGACGGCGGTAACGCCGGACCGCCGTGAGCCGGGAAGTTTACCGTCGCGCGCACGCCAACTCCTGTCTGATACCAGACTTGAAAGCTCATTCAGCAGGCGGCCGCGGCACCCGCCCTATTGTTGGGCAATATCCTATTTTGAAAATATTGAATATTCAAGAATTGAAGTGCATATAGATGCAGCATCGATTGCAAGACATTCACTCATTTGGGTCAAGACAAAGTCTTAGCCGTGGCAAAACCGAACACCCCGATCACCGAACACCTCGCGTACCTGCTCGCGCAAGCCAATCGGGAGATCAACCGGCAGCTCGAACTGCGGTTGAGCAAGGAAGGCGTGCCCGTCGAGCAGTGGCGCATTCTGAAAGTCCTGTCGGATGGCAACGGCCATTCGATGGGAGAGCTCGCGGATGCCGTGCTGCTCAACCATCCGACGCTGACCAAGATGATCGATCGCATGGTCTCGGACACGCTGGTCTACCGCGTGCAGGACCCGAACGACCGCCGCAAGGTCCTGATGTTCATCTCAGATCGCGGCAAGGTGCTGAGCAAGAAGCTCAACTCGCTCGCGGTCGACCAGGAAGAGCACATCCTGGAGAGCTACGGCGACAAATCGACGAGCGAATTGAAGCGGCTGCTGGAGAGCTTGATCGACAGCTCGAATTGAGCTGGCGTGTTTAGCAAGCTCTCTCCACACGGTCGTCCCGGCGAAGGAGATGGAGCCGCGCGCCCCATACTCGATGTCATCGCCCGATTTAATCGGGCGATCCAGTATTCCAGAGACTGACGTGATTGAACCGAGAAGCCGTGGCGTACTGGGTCGCCCGGCTAAACCGGGCGAAGACAGTGGAATGTGAGGCGCCGACGTCGCACCTCACACCTGATCGCTAAGCGTACCGCCCGTGGCAGTGCTTGTACTTCTTGCCTGAGCCGCAGGGGCAATCCTCGTTGCGGCCGATCTTGCCCCAGCTTGCCGGGTTCTTGGGATCGCGCAACGCCGCGTCGGTGGCCTGCGCTCCGAGCGTGACGCTGGCGAGCGCCATTTCGTCCTCGCCGGTGTTCGGGTCGAACTTGTGCGCTTCCATCGGAGGCAGCACCGGGGCTTCCTGCTCCGGCGGCACGATCTCGACCCGCATCAGCTGCGCCGTGACGGCCTCGCGCAGATGCGCGCTCATCTCCTGGAAGAGGTTGAACGCCTCGGTCTTGTACTCCTGCAGCGGATCGCGCTGGCCGTAGCCGCGCAGGCCGATGACCTGGCGCAGATGGTCGAGCATGATCAGATGCTCGCGCCAGAGATGGTCGAGCGTCTGCAGCAGGATGGTCTTCTCGACGTAACGCATCACGTCGGGACCCCATTGCGCGACCTTTGCGGCCATGTGCTCGTCGGCGCGGGTCTCGATGCGCGTGAGCAGCTCCTCGTCGGCGATGCCCTCTTCCTTGGCCCAGTCCTCGACCGGCAGGTCGAGATCGAGCACGCGCTTGAGCTCTTCCTTCAGGCCCGCGACGTCCCACTGCTCGGCATAGGCATGCTCGGGCACGTGCTTGGCGACGAGGTCGTCGATGAAGGCGTGGCGCATGTCGGCGACGGTCTCGGCGACGCTGTCGTCCTTCATCAGGTCGACGCGCTGGTCGAATATCACCTTGCGCTGGTCGTTCTGGACGTTGTCGAACTTGAGCAAATTCTTGCGGATATCGAAGTTGCGCGCCTCGACCTTCTGCTGCGCCTTTTCGAGCGCCTTGTTGATCCAGGGATGGATGATGGCCTCGCCCTCCTGCAGGCCGAGACGCTGCAACATGCTGTCGAGGCGATCCGAGCCGAAGATGCGCATCAGATCGTCTTCCAGCGACAGGAAGAATTTCGAGCGGCCGGGATCGCCCTGACGGCCGGAGCGGCCGCGGAGCTGGTTGTCGATGCGGCGGGATTCGTGGCGCTCGGAGCCCATGATGTAGAGGCCGCCGGGCTTCTTCACGGTCTTGGCGGGCTTCGAACCCTTCGCGGGCTCGATCTCGACCTCTTCCTCGGCCTTCAGCACGATGTCGCGGAAGTGCTCGATGTCGGCCTTGATCTGCTCGATCTTCAAGGCCTTCTCGGCCTCGTCCTCGATCGAAGCGGCCTCCTGCTGGATGCGCATTTCCAGCGAGCCGCCGAGCTTGATGTCGGTGCCGCGGCCGGCCATGTTGGTCGCGATCGTGATCGCGCCGGGGACGCCGGCTTCCGCGACGATGTAGGCTTCCTGCTCGTGGAAGCGCGCATTCAGCACCGCGAACAGCTTTGCCGGTTTGCCGGCGCGGGCCGCCGCGTACAGCTTCTGCATCGAATTTTCGTTGCCGAAATCGATCTGCCGATAGCCGTGCTTCTTGAGATATTCGGCGATCACTTCCGATTTTTCGATCGAGGCGGTGCCGACCAGCACCGGCTGCAGCCGCGCATTGGCGCGCTCGATCTCGGCCAGAATCGCGGCGTATTTCTCGTTCTGGGTGCGATAGACCTCGTCGTCCTCGTCGAGACGGGCGACCGGCAAATTGGTCGGGATCTCCACGACCTCGAGCTTGTAGATGTCGAACAATTCGTCGGCTTCGGTCAGCGCCGTGCCGGTCATGCCCGCGAGCTTTTCGTACATCCGGAAATAGTTCTGGAAGGTGATCGAGGCCAGCGTCTGGTTTTCCGGCTGGACCTGCACGTGCTCCTTGGCTTCCAGGGCCTGATGCAGGCCTTCCGAATAGCGGCGGCCCTGCATCATGCGACCGGTGAACTCGTCGATGATGACGACCTCGTCGTCGCGGACGATGTAGTCCTTGTCGCGCGTGAACAGCGTGTGGGCGCGCAGCGCCTGATTGATGTGGTGCACGACGGAAACGTTCTCGACGTCGTAGAGCGATTCACCCTTGAGCTGGCCGGCATCGCGCAGCAGCGTCTCGATCTTCTCCATGCCGGCTTCGGTCAGCGTCACCGTGCGCTGCTTCTCGTCGACGTCGTAGTCGGACTTGTCGAGCTTGGGCAGGAAGCCGTCGATGGTGTTGTAGAAGTCGGAGCGGTCGTCGAGCGGGCCGGAGATGATCAGCGGCGTGCGCGCTTCGTCGATCAGGATGGAGTCGACTTCGTCGACGATCGCGTAGAAGTGCGGCCGCTGGACCATGTCCTCGAGCCGGTACTTCATGTTGTCGCGCAGATAGTCGAAGCCGTATTCGTTGTTGGTGCCGTAGGTGATGTCGCAGGCATAGGCCATCTTGCGCTCGGAATCGTCGAGGCCGTGCACGATCACGCCGGTGGTCAGGCCGAGGAAGCCGTAGATCTGGCCCATCCAGGCGGAGTCGCGGCGGGCGAGGTAGTCGTTGACCGTGACGACGTGGACGCCCTTGCCAGCGAGCGCGTTGAGGTAGACCGCGAGCGTTGCGACCAGGGTCTTGCCTTCGCCGGTCTTCATCTCGGCGATGTCGCCCTCGTGCAGCACCATGCCGCCGATCAGCTGGACATCGAAATGGCGCTGGCCGAGCGTCCGCTTGGCGGCTTCACGGACCGTGGCGAAAGCGGGGACCAGCAGGTCGTCAAGGGTCTTGCCCTCGGCGAGCTGCTTCCTGAACTCGACGGTGCGGGCCTTGAGGGCCTCGTCGGAGAGTTTCGAGACCTCGGGCTCCAGCGCGTTGATCGCGTTGACGCGGGACTGATATCCCTTCACCCGCCGGTCGTTGGCGGAGCCGAAAAACTTGCGGGCGAGCGCGCCGATCATGCTTAGTTCCTGTGTTCGCGATTCAACCGCGTTCGCGTTGCAGCCAAGAGGTTGTCACCCGCCTGCCTATCAACTCACCGTGACGCCTGCTGGGCGCCAGAGCCCCGTCTGCGGGGGGTCCATCCGCCATATGGGTGGGAGTTGGGCAAGTCTGGGTTCAACGGCCAAAAACGCAGCAAAATAAACGCCATCGCATGGACGCGACCGGGCAGAGATATGGCCCGGTCAGGGCCTTGTCAACGGCGGGTGCATTGCGGCTAATTCATCATTTTGACAGACTTTTCGCGTTGCCAAGGCCCCCTGAATTGGGCGAGTGTCCGCCCCGCTCGAGCAGCCCCCTGCTTCAACAAAAGGATTTTCCATGACCACCTCGTTCCCGGTAACCAGAACCGGCCTGCGCTTCGGCCTCGCCACCGCCCTCGTGGGCTGCCTTGCGCTGGCGCTGATCGCGGGTCCCGGCCGGGCTGCCGACGATCCGGTGCTGGCGAAGGTCAATGGCGCGGAAATCAAGAAGAGCGACGTCGCCATGGCCGAAGAGGAACTCGGGCCGAGCCTCGCCCAGATGGACCCGGCGACCAAGGACGAGAACGTCCTGTCCTTCCTGATCGACATGAAGATCGTCGGCAAGGCCGCCGAGGACAAGAAGCTCGCCGAGGGCGAGGAGTTCAAGAAGCGGCTCGCGTTCGCCCGCAACCGCCTGCTGATGGACAGCCTGCTCGCCGGCGAGGGCAAGGCCGCCACCACCCCGGATGCCATGAAGAAGGTCTATGAGGAGGCCTCCAAGCAGATCACCGGCGAGCAGGAAGTGCACGCCCGCCACATCCTGGTCGAGACCGAGGACGAGGCCAAGGCGGTGAAGGCCGAACTCGACAAGGGCGCCGATTTCGCCGAACTCGCCAAGAAGAAGTCCAAGGATCCGGGCTCGGCCGACGGCGGCGACCTCGGCTTCTTCACCAAGGAGCAGATGGTGCCGGAATTCTCGGCGGTCGCCTTCGCGCTCGAGCCGGGCAAGATCTCTGACCCCGTGAAGTCGCAGTTCGGCTGGCACGTCATCAAGGTCGAGGAAAAGCGCAGCCGCAAGGCGCCGGACTTCGAGCAGGTCAAGGCGCAGATCGAGCAGTATGTCACCCGCAAGGCCCAGGCCGATTACGTCGCCAAGCTGCGCGCGGAAGCCAAGGTCGAGCGGCTGGACCAGCCGGCGGATGCGGCAAAGGACGCCAAGCCGGCCGATGCGGCCAAGCCGGCTGACGCCAAGCCGTCCGACAGCAAGATGGCGCCCCCGGCGAAGAAGTAAGAATTCGCTGTCACTTCGGTGACGTGAAGAGTATCTAAGCCTTTGTGATGCCCGGCCCCCGCGCCGGGCATCTGCATGTCCAGATCCCACCAAGGCGCCCCGATGTCCTCCTCCGTTTCCCCCCTCGCCCCGAAACACGTTCCCGACATGCCCGTGATCGCGGGGGTCCGTCTCGCGACGGCCGAAGCCGGCATTCGCTACAAGAACCGCACCGACGTGCTGCTGGCGGTGATGGACAAGGGCACCGCGGTCGCAGGCGTCTTCACCAAGTCGAAATGTCCCTCCGCGCCGGTGGAATGGTGCCGCGCCAAGCTGAAAGGCGGCAAGGCCCGCGCGTTGGTGGTCAATTCCGGCAACGCCAATGCCTTCACCGGCAAGACCGGCCGCAGCTCCACGGCACTGACCGCGAAGATCGCGGCCAAGGCCGTCGGATGCACCGAGGGTGAGATCTTCCTGGCCTCGACCGGCGTGATCGGCGAGCCGCTGGATGCGAGCAAGTTCGATGGCGTGCTCGGTCGGCTCGCGGAAACCGCCGAGGCCGGCGATTATCTGGCGGCCGCCAAGGCGATCATGACCACCGACACCTTCCCGAAGGTCGCGACCGCGACCGTGAAGCTCGGCAAAGCCAAGGTCACCATCAATGGCATGGCCAAGGGTGCCGGCATGATCGCGCCCGATATGGCGACGATGCTGTCCTTCATCTTCACCGACGCACCGATCGCGCCTGCCGCGCTGCAGGCGCTGCTCAAAAGCGGCGTCGAGGACACCTTCAACGCGGTCACGATCGACGGCGACACCTCGACCTCGGACACGCTGCTGGCCTTTGCCACCGGTGCTGCTGCGGAACACGGCGCGCCGAAGATCAGTCGCGCCACCGACCCGCTCCTGAAAGCCTTCGTCAAGGCCTTCAACCAGGTGCTCGCCAATCTTTCCGAGCAAGTGGCCCGCGACGGCGAAGGCGCCCGCAAGCTGGTCGAGATCACCGTCGAGGGCGCCAAGACCAAGGCCTCGGCGCGCAAGATCGCGATGTCGATCGCGAACTCGCCGCTGGTGAAGACCGCAATCGCCGGCGAGGACGCCAATTGGGGCCGCGTGGTGATGGCGGTCGGCAAGGCCGGCGAGCCGGCTGACCGCGACAAGCTCTCGATCTCCTTCAACGGCATCCGCGTCGCCAAGAGCGGCGCGCGAGATCCGTCCTATGACGAGGCGCAGGTGTCGGAAGCGATGAAGGCGCCGGAGATCGCGATCAAGGTCTCGCTCGGCCTCGGCAAGGGCCGCGACCGCGTACTGACCTGCGACCTCACCAAGGAGTATGTCGCGATCAACGGGGATTACAGGTCGTAGCCGGACTCGCGGTGAGTCCGCTTGACCCGCAAGCGGGCGGGGTGATCAAAATCACCCCGAGATCCGCGCATCCGCGAGTGCCTTCTTGAACAGCGCGTTCATCGCTTCCGAAATGCCCTGGGTGGGGCTGACCTCGAAATAGAATCCCGGCGAAGCGCAGCTCTGCATGTTCTGCGCGATCTTGCTGTTCGGAGACGGCCCCCACGGCCCGGGGTTAAAGGGCGAGATCCAGGTGGTGTACCAGGTGTCGGTAGGTGGTTGATACGTCGTGTACAGCACCGCGATCTTGATACCGCGGTCCTTGATGGCCGTGCAGAGCGCCGGATTGATCGGCGACTGACAGCGATTCGATGACGCGAGAGGATACGAAGAAGACGAGACACTACACATCGTCGTGCCTGAGTTGGTTTCGTCAGCGACCCCATCGGATACAAAAAACAGGTATTTCAGCGGTGACGCGGATGTGCCGGCTCCCGGCGAGGCGATTGCGCTATTGATCGCGGGAAAAATCGTGGTGAAGGGAGTATCTTTGTCTTTAGTATACGAGTCATTCTGACCGGCGACCGCCATCAGGTCGATGTTTCCCGCCGCAGTCTTGGCGGAGCTCAGGCTCGACGACAGCGCGAACAGATTTCTCAATCCGATCGTCGCTGACGAAGCGCCGAAATCGTAGATCGCCATTCTGAACTGGTTCGAATAGGTCTGCGTGTTCTGGGCTGTGTCCATCAGGTTCGCGCTCGCCTGGCGCACCACGTCAATTCGGGTCGTGATGCCGTTTGCTTTGGCGATGTCGTAGTTGCTTGTGCCGGCGGCCTTGGTGGTGTCGTGACACGCGAATGCACATCCACCCGTCTTTCCCTGCAATTTCGTTATGTCGGTCGGTGTCGCTGCGACGCCCATCGACGGAGAATTGTCCAGCAGGAGATAGAAGTCGACATAGAGCGGCATATTGGCCGTCGACGACGACGTGCCGCTCATGGTCAGTGTGGTCTTGCCGATCAGGCCGAGAAACATGGTGTTGATGGTGGCGGTGAACGAGACAGTCGAGTTGATGGTCGAGCCGGTCTTGACGACGGTCGGGGTGACGCTGTCGAGTGTATAGCCGGTCAGGTTGGCGCGATTGGCATCGAAGATTTTCTGGGCGTCGTCGACGCCGGCCGTGATCGTGCCGTCCGTGGTCATCGAGCCCGCGGCGGCAAACCCCGGCGATGCCTTGGCGAGCGCACCGACGCTGGCCGCGTCAGCCGCGCCCTGAAGCTTGGCCCGGACCTGCGTCGCGCGGGAGTAGTCGATCGCGGTGCCGATGAACGTGATCAGGGGGACGCAGCAGATTGCGAAGATCACCGCGACATTGCCGCGCCGGTCGCGAAGGAACCGACGGAAGATGGTACGACACTCAGCGCGCATGGATCTGGCCCGAAATGGTTTCAGCGTGTCCACTCTAGGAACCGTGGATTAAATATGACTTATGGAGACCTCGGAAACACGGGCCGTAACAGGGTTAACGAACCGTTGCGGATGATCCTTCAGCGAGCGGAATTCCAGGCATGGCTGATCTCAAACTGACGCTCGTGGTGGCTTGCGCGCTGGTCGACGCCGACAAGCGCGTCCTGATCGCGCAGCGCCCCGAGGGCAAGACGCTGGCCGGCCTTTGGGAATTTCCCGGCGGCAAGTGCGAGCCCGGCGAGCGGCCGGAACAGAGCCTGATCCGCGAACTCCACGAGGAGCTCGGCATCACCGTCGCCGAACCCTGTCTGGCGCCGCTGACATTCGCGAGCTACGGCTACGAGACCTTCCACCTCCTGATGCCGCTCTTCATTTGCCGGCGCTGGGAGGGACAGGTCACGCCGCGCGAAGGCCAGGCCCTGGCCTGGGTTCGCGCCAACAAGCTGCGCGACTATCCCATGCCGCCCGCGGACATTCCGCTGATCCCGCATTTGATTGATTTGTTGATGTGAATTCGAAGCGGGCACCACACTCTCGGCGTCATGCCCGGGCTTGTCCCGGGCATCCACGATCTTCGTGCTGAACCGAGAGGCGTGGATGGCCGGGACATAGGCGAGCGGAAGCGACGCCGTCCTTCGGACGGCATGCCGGCCATGACGGCGGAGAGAGCTTACGTCCCTCCGGCCTTCTTCACCGCTTCCGCCAGGCTCGCCTTCGCTGATCCAGGCTTGAGCGGCTGCTGCTGGCTCGCATGCGGCGCCCAGCCGGAAAGCCAGATGATGTCGAATGTCGCACGGATGCGGCCGTCGGCGTCGGCAAAGCGTTCCGCGTAGATTTCAGCCATCCGCAGCAGCGTCGATCGCCGGCTCGGCGTGCGTCGCCGCTCGATCAGCACATTGGCGGCGCCCATGCGCCTGATATCCTGCATCAGCGCGAACGCGTTGGCGTAGCGCACCACGACGCGGTCGACATCGGTGACCGGCAGCGCAAACCCCGCCCGCTGCAACAGCGCGCCAACGTCGCGCAGATCGGCGAACGGTGCGACTCGCGGCGATACGCCGCCCTCGCATTCGGCCTCGGCGGCGGCAAAGGCCTGGCGCAGCTCGGTCAGGCTGTCGCCGCCGATCATCGCCGCCAGCAGCAGCCCGTCCGGCCTCAGCGCGCGGCGGATCTGCGCGAGCACACCCGGCAGATCGTTGGCGAATTGCAGCGCCAGCGCCGAGACCACGAGATCGAGGCTCTCCGGTACAAAGGGCAGCTTCTCCGCACCCGACGCATCGAGCTCAATGCGCTCGATCGAGGGCAGTCGCGCGCGCAGCACCGCGAGACCCTCGCCGGGCGTCCAGAGATCGGCCGCTGTGTGAAACTCTCGCATCACCGCGGCCAGCCGGTCGGAGATGTCCTCGGCGACCCGATCCAGCAGGAAGCTCGCGGCACCTTGCGCCTGCGCGCGGCGCTGTCGCGCGCGCAGCAAGGCACGATCGAACAAAGCGGGCGGGGTTTGCGGGTCTTGAGCCATGCCGCTGGTTACGCCGATCATGCTGGTTCTGGCAATCCACTGCGCGCGGCGCTAGCCTTGCCTCATGGAGCCGACACCGGCCCCGTGTTCCAAACTAGCAATCCGCACCAGGCCCGCGGCGCCGGAGCGTCAAACGATGATCACCTGTTATCTGCGATACGAGATCCCCCCGGACAAGCTCGCCGAATTCGAAGCCTATGGCAGGATGTGGCTGGAACTAGTGCCAAGATTCGGCGGCATCCACCACGGGTACTTCCTGCCATCGGAAGGCGCCAGCGACGTCGCCCTCGCGATGTTCAGCTTCCCGAGCTTCGCGGCGTACGAGCAATATCGGAAGGACAGCGCCGAAGATCCGGACGTCCAGAAAGCGATCGAATTCGCAAGACAAACGCGCTGCTTTCGCCGTTATGAGCGATCGTTCTTCCGGCCCGTGCTGCCGAAAGAGCCGTAGGCCGGCGCGGACGAGAACAGCCCATTGACTTGAGCGGGGCGCAGGACGGCGCTAGCCTTGCCCAATGGACGCCGAGGCATCACCACCACGCTCCATTTCCAGCCATTTGCGCGGCGCGCTTCAGGCCTGCCGAGGTGTGATGGCGCATCTGCCAAGGCTTGCACTCGACATCGCGCTGCCGACGCTGTGCGTGTCCTGCCGCGAGCCGGTCGACGGCGAGGGCGTGTGCGCGGCGTGCTGGGCGCGGCTGTCGTTCATCGAACGGCCCTACTGCCCGCGGCTCGGCATTCCTTTTGTGTACGATCCCGGGCCCGACATGCTGTCGATGGAGGCGATCGCGAGCCCGCCGGCCTACCAGCGGGCGCGCGCCGCGGTGCGTTATGACGACGTCGCGCGCACCCTGGTGCATGCGCTGAAATACCAGGACCGCACGGATTTGGCGCCCGCCATGGGCCGCTGGATGGCGCGCGCGGGCGGCGAACTGCTCGCCGAAGCCGACATGCTGGTGCCCGTTCCCCTGCATTGGCGAAGGGCCTGGCGCCGCCGTTACAACCAGTCCGGGGCGCTGGCGCGGATCATCGAGCGGCAGAGCGGAGTGAAAGTGAAGGCTGAGGTGCTGCGCCGGGTACGCGCGACCGAGCAGCAGATCGGCCTGTCGCGGGCCCAGCGCGCCACCAATGTGCAGGGCGCATTCCAGGTATCCCCCGACCGCCAGGCGGACGTCCAGGGTCGGCGCATTGTCCTCATCGACGACGTCCTGACGTCGGGCGCGACGCTGGATGCCTGTGCGCGGGCCCTGCTCCGGGCCAAAGCGGCGCAAGTGGACGTGCTGGTGTTTGCCCGGGTTGTCGAGAGCCGGTGAAGTCCCATATAATTCAATGAATTCATGACATGAGAGCGCCAGACAAGATGACCGCTGCTGTCGAGATCTACACGAGGCCGGGCTGCGGCTATTGTTCCGCCGCCAAGTCGCTGCTGACCCGCAAGAAGGCGACCTTCACGGAGTTCGATATCGCCAAGAACCCGTCCTGGCGCCAGGAGATGTACGATCGCGCCGGCGAGGGCTCGACCTTCCCGCAGATCTGGATCGCCGGAACCCATGTCGGGGGTTGCGACGAGCTCTACGCGCTCGATCGCGAAGGCAAGCTCGACGCCATGCTCGAGAGCGTCAAGGCGGAGTCATGAGCGACAACAGGACTTTCACGGCGGCTATGGTGCAAATGCGCACCGGCCTGATGCCCGAGCCGAGCCTCGCGCAGGCCACCAGGCTGATCCGCCAGGCTGCAGCCAATGGCGCCGACTACGTGCAGACGCCCGAAGTCAGCAACATGATGCAGCTCAACCGCAAGGCCCTGTTCGAGCACCTCCAGAGCCAAGACGATGACAGCTCGCTGAGGGCGTACCGGGCGCTCGCGGCGGAACTGAAGATCCACATCCATGTCGGCTCGCTGGCGCTGCGCTTTTCGGACGAGAAAGCGGTCAACCGCTCGTTCCTGATCGGGCCCGAGGGCAATGTGCTCGCGAGCTACGACAAGATCCACATGTTCGATATCGAGCTGCCTGACGGCGAGAGCTATCGCGAATCCGCCAATTACCAGCCGGGCGAGACGGCCGTGATCTCCGACCTGCCCTGGGGCCGCGTCGGCCTGACGATCTGTTATGACGTGCGCTTCCCCGCGCTCTACCGCGCGCTGGCCGAAAGCGGCGCGTACTTCATCACGGTGCCCTCGGCCTTTACCCGCAAGACCGGCGAGGCGCATTGGCACGTGCTGTTGCGTGCGCGCGCGATCGAGACCGGTTGCTTCATCTTCGCCGCGGCACAGGCAGGCCTGCACGAGAACAAGCGCGAGACTTATGGCCATTCGCTGATCATCGATCCCTGGGGCGAGATCCTCGCCGAAGGCGATGTCGAGCCCGGCATCATCATGGCAAAAATCGATCCGGCCAAGGTCGAGACCGCGCGCCGCGCGATACCCTCACTCCAGCACGGCCGCCGCTTCGGCGTCGCCGACCCCAAGGCGGGGCCGGATCATCTGCACCTGGTGCGGGGATCGGCATGATCCGCTACGCGCTCCGCTGCGACCGGAGCCACGACTTCGAGAGTTGGTTCCAGAGCTCGGCCGCGTACGACCAGCAGGTGAAGCGCAAGCTCGTGACCTGTCCGATCTGCGGCTCGGCCAAGGTCGACAAGGCGATCATGGCGCCGCGCATCGTCGGCAAGAAGGGCCGCGGACGCGCCACGCCGCCGCCTGAGCCCACCGCCACGGCGACCGCGCCTCAGGCTGCGCAATCCGCACCGACCTCGCTGTTGATGGCGCAGGAGCGCGAGCTGCGCGCCAAGCTCAAGGAGCTGCGCGATCACATCGTGAAGAACGCCGACAATGTCGGCGAGCGATTCGCCACCGAAGCCCGCGCGATGCATTACGGCGACAAGGAGCACCGTCCGATCTATGGCGAGGCCTCGCCCGACGAGGCCAAGTCGCTGATCGACGAAGGCATCGAGGTGTCGCCGCTGCCGACGCTGCCGGAAGATCGGAATTAGACTCCCACCAACACCGCCACGCCGACCACGATCAGCACGATGCCAATAATCTCGCGCGGCGCGATCGGCTGCTTGAACGAATAGTACGCCACGCCTTGCGCGAACAGCACCTCGATCAAAGCGAGGGTGCGGACATTGGCGGCGGCCGTCAGCGCGAACGCCAGGAACCAGAACTGCGAGGCGAAGGCGCCCATGAAGCCGGCGAGCAGCGATGGCTTCCAAAGCCTCAGGATCGACTGAAGCACTTTTGGCGCCCGCCAGAGCAGATAGACCGTCAGGATCAGCGTCTGCACGAACAGGCCGAGCACCAGCGTGAACGATGCCGCAGTCACGAACGAGACATCAGGCACGTTGATGATGGCGCCGCGGAAGCCGACCGCAGAGAGCGCGAAGGCCGCGGCCGCGACGAGGCCGGTGATGGTCGGCTTCAATTCGGCAAAGCTCTTCTCGCCGCCGGGACGCAGCGCGGTGATGACGACGCCGATTGTCGCGATCACGATCGCAAGCACCTTCAGCCATGTCAGATGATCGCCGAGGAAGACGAAGCCGAAGATGGCGGTCTGGATCGCCTCGGTTTTCAAATAGGCCGTCGTCACCACGAAGGAGCGGTCGTTCATGGCGAGCAGCATCAGGCCGGTCGCGACGATCTGGCTGAGCGCGCCGAGCAGGAGCCACGGCCAGAACACACCGGGCGGCATATCGAGATGATCGCCGGTGGCGACCAGCACCACCGCCAGGAAAAGCAGCGAGAACGGAAAGCCGAACAGGAAGCGGATATTGGTTGCGCCCCAGGTCCCCAGCGGCTTCGTCAGCGACCGCTGCATCGCATTGCGCGCGACCTGGCCGAGCGCGGCAATGACGGTGAAGGGAATCCAGAGGCTGGCGATGGTCAACATGGGTGGGACTGCGCTGGGAGCGAGAGGACGTTGAGTCAACGTGCCGCTCGCGCTCAAGCAGGTCAATCACGCGGATGTCATGGGTGCGATGCTTGCCTGACGAATTCGGTGTCGTCCTGGACAAGCGAAGCGCAGATCCAGGACCCATTACCCCAGGGAGTGGTTTGGCGAAGACTCGTAATTATCAGTTTTCGCCTAACTAAACCCTGGCTTTCGCCAGGACGACGCCGAATGTTTGGAAGCGGCAACGCCTCACACCATGCCTTCCGCCACCACCATGTAGTTCACGTCCATGTCTGACGAGAGGGTCCATTTGTCGGCGAAGGGGCTGTAGACGACGCCGGTCTGCTCGGTGATGACCAGGCGGTTGTCGAGCAGGTATTTCGTCAGCTCGTCGGGGGTGACGAACTTGTTCCACTCGTGGGTGCCGCGCGGCAGCCAGCGCAGGACATATTCAGCGCCGACGATGGCAAGCGCAAAGCTCTTCCAGTTCCTGTTCAGCGTCGAGACCACCATCAGGCCGTTCGGCTTCAGCATCGCGGCGCAGCGCTTCAGGAAAACGCCGACGTCGACGACGTGCTCGACCACCTCCATCCCCAGAACGATGTCGAAGCGCTCGCGCGGGTCGATCTCCTCAACCGTGGTGCAGCGATAGTCGATCGCGAGGTGCGCCTTGTCGGCATGCAGCTTGGCGGCCGCGATGTTGCTGACCGACGGATCGACGCCGATGACCTGCGCACCCAGGCGCGACAGCGGCTCGCAGAGCAGGCCGGCGCCACAGCCGATGTCGAGCACGCGCAGACCGCCGAGGCAGTTGAGGCTGCGCGCGTTGCGCTCGAACTTGCGGCAGGCGGCATCGCGGATATAGCCGAGCCGCAGCGGGTTGATCCGGTGCAGCGGTGCCATCTTGCCGTTGGGGTCCCACCACTCGGCCGAGAGTTTTGAGAACTTTGCGATCTCGGCGGCGTCCACGGTCGAACCCGGCTGCGGGCTTACGGTAGCGGAAGTATTTTGCTGCATGCTCATGGTTACGCGCGGTCCTACCGCGTGGTGATCGAACTACGGAAGGCGAGCGGCGAGGCGATGGTCTTGATCGTCTCGATCCCCTCGCCGACGCCGCGAATCGTCACATCGCCGTAGTTGAGAATTCGTCCAAGAATGGTCTGATCGACATCGACGCTCTCGACCTTATCCAGCGCCATCTCGAAGGTGCGGCGCTTGATGAAGCCGGTCTTGTGCACGACCCGCAAATTGGTCACGTCGGTCTCGGTGGTAAAGCGATGGAACCAGCCCTTCACAGTCCAGTACAGCGCCGCCAGAGCGACCAGGCCGGCCGCAACCAGACAGAGCAGGACGAGCCCCTCGACGGTGGTTTGCCGGGACAGGACGAACAGGACCAGCGCCACGATCCAGGCCAGGATCGCCGGAAAATAGAAGATCCAGTGCGCATTGGTCGAATACAGCACCTTCTCGCCAGGCTGCAGGATCTCGTCGATATAGCGCGCCATGATCTCGGTTAACCCACTACCCCGCACCCTGCCCCGCAGGAACCCGCTTGCCCCCGGCCCCGCCGCTATGTATACGCGCGGTCGGTGTCCGCGAGGCCCGTCCAGTGCGGGCCACCATACTGATCCTTATGAAGGAATGCACGCGTCGTCATGAGCCGCCTCGTGATGAAATTCGGCGGCACGTCCGTCGCCAACATCGAACGTATCCGCAACGTCGCACGCCATGTGAAGCGTGAGGTCGACGCCGGCCATGAAGTGGCCGTGGTCGTCTCGGCGATGTCCGGTAAAACCAACGAGCTGGTGGCCTGGTGCACCGAGGCCTCGCCGATGCACGACGCGCGCGAATACGACGCCGTGGTCGCCTCGGGCGAACAGGTGACGTCCGGCCTGCTTGCCATCGTGCTTCAGGGCATGGGTATCCAGGCCCGCTCCTGGCAGGGCTGGCAGATCCCGATCACGACCAGCGACGCCCATGCTTCGGCCCGGATCGAGGGCATCGACGGCAGCGAGATCATCAAGCGCTTCAGGGAACGCAAGGAAGTCGCCGTGATCGCCGGCTTCCAGGGCATCAACCCCGAGACCAACCGCATCACCACGCTCGGCCGCGGCGGCTCCGATACCTCGGCCGTGGCGATCGCCGCCGCCGTGAAGGCGGACCGCTGCGACATCTACACCGACGTCGACGGTGTCTACACCACCGATCCGCGAATCGTGCCGAAGGCGCGCCGGCTCGACAAGATCGCATTTGAAGACATGCTGGAGCTGGCCTCCCAGGGCGCCAAGGTGCTCCAGGTCCGCTCGGTGGAACTCGGCATGGTCCACAACATGCCAATTTTCGTCCGCTCGAGCTTCGACAAGCCCGAGGATATCGACCCGCATGCCAACCAGCCGCCCGGCACGCTGATCTGCAGCGAGGAGGAGATCATGGAAAGCCACGTCGTCACCGGCATCGCCTTTTCGAAGGACGAGGCCCAGATCTCGGTACGCCAGATCGAGGACAAGCCCGGCGTGGCGGCGTCGATCTTCGGCCCGCTCGCGGATGCCAACATCAACGTCGACATGATCGTGCAGAACGTCTCCGAGGACGGCAAGACCACCGACCTCACCTTCACGGTCCCGGCCGCCGACTACACCAGGGCCAAGGAGACGATTACCGCGGCCAAGAGCCAGATCAATTATGCCCGGCTCGACACCGCGACCGATGTCGCCAAGATCTCGGTGATCGGCAGCGGCATGCGCAGCCATGCCGGCGTTGCCGCCCAGGCGTTCTCGGCCCTCGCAGGACGGAATATCAACATCCGGGCCATTACAACCTCCGAGATCAAATTCTCGGTTCTGATCGACACCGCCTATACCGAGCTTGCGGTGCGCACGCTGCACACGCTCTACGGTCTCGATCAGGCTTAGGCTAATTTTCTCTTAGCGGTCGCAGCAAACGCGAAGGTGTCCACACTTTCGCGTTTGGCAGGCGTTTTGCTTGGCAAAACAAGCCCCAATTCGCTATACGGCGAACTGGGTGGGCTGCCAGAAACTGTGCCCCAGTTGAGGCGGTGCTGATTCGGCCCAGGCAACCGCCGGGGCTGGCGCCGGACGAGCAAATTTGTTGTTTTTCTGGATTTCTGGGCGAGCCGCCGCGGGTCCTTTCGGCCCCGGCAGACGGAGGAGATTGACGGTTCATGCGGAGCGCGTCGGGAGGTCCCCGCGTCTTGTTGAGACGGCTCCGCGAAACCATGGCGGAGCAGGTCTCGGCCCAGGAGCGGCTGGACAAGATCGTGGTGCTGATCGCCGCCAACATGGTGGCCGAGGTGTGCTCGGTCTATGTGCTGCGCGTCGACAACACGCTCGAGCTCTATGCCACCGAAGGCCTCAACCGCGAGGCGGTGCACCACACCGTGCTCAGCGCCCATGAGGGCCTGGTCGGCCTGGTCGCGAGCGAGGCAACGCCTCTCAACCTAAGCGATGCGCAAAGCCATCCGGCCTTCTCGTTCCGCCCGGAGACCGGCGAAGAGATTTACCACTCCTTCCTCGGCGTGCCGATCCTGCGCGCCGGCAACACGCTCGGCGTGCTGGTGGTGCAGAATCGCGCCAAGCGCAACTATGTCGAGGAGGAGCTCGAGGCGCTTCAGACCACCGCGATGGTGCTGGCGGAGCTGATCGCCTCCGGCGAGCTGTCTGCGCTGGCCCAGCCAGGCCATGAGCCCGCGGCGCGCCATTCGGCGCAGAAGGTCGGCGCCATCCTGTCGGAAGGCATCGCACTCGGCCATGTCGTGCTGCACGAGCCGCGCGTGGTTATCAAGGACTACATCGCCGAGGACCTGCCAAAGGAGATCAAGCGGCTCGACACCGCGCTCGCCAAGCTGCGCGCCGATCTCGACCGCATGCTGGAGCGCGGCGACGTCGCCGAGGGCGGCGAGCATCGCGAGGTGCTGGAAGCCTACCGCATGTTCGCCAACGACCAGGGCTGGTCGCACAAGCTGCACGAGGCGGTCGCCACCGGCCTCACGGCGGAAGCCGCCGTCGAGCGTGTGCAATCCGACACCCGCGCGCGCATGCTGCGCTCGACAGATCCCTATTTGCGCGACCGGCTGCATGATCTCGAGGATCTCGGCTATCGCCTGATGCGACAGCTGGTCGGCCAGGATCACGCGCCGTCACGCGAACAATTGCCCGACAACGCCATCGTCATCGCGCGCGCGATGGGCCCGGCGGCGCTGCTCGACTATGACCGCAAGCGCCTGCGCGGCATCATATTGGAGGAAGGCACCGCCAATTCCCACGTCTCGATCGTGGCGCGCGCGCTCGGCATTCCCGCGGTCGGCGAAGTCCCGAACGCGCCTGGTATCGCCGATCCCGGCGACGCCGTCATCGTCGACGGCACCTCCGGCATGATCTATGTGCGCCCATCGCAGGAGGTCGAAGCGGCCTTCGCCGAGCGCGTGCGCTTCCGGGCCCGCCGCCAGGCGCAGTATCTGGCGCTGCGCGACCGGCCCTGCGTCACCAAGGACGGCCAGAAGGTCGAGCTGATGATCAATGCGGGTCTAGCGATCGACTTGCCGCACATCGAAGACACCGGCAGCGCCGGCATCGGCCTGTTCCGCACCGAGCTGCAATTCATGGTCGGCCAGAGCCTGCCGCGCACCAGCGACCAGCTCGCGCTCTATCGCACCGTGCTGGATGCCGCCGGCACCAAGCCCGTCACCTTCCGCACCCTCGACATCGGCGGCGACAAGGCGCTGCCTTATATGGAGGCGGTAATCGAGGAGAACCCCGCGCTCGGATGGCGCGCGATCCGGCTCGGGCTCGACCGTCCCGGCCTGTTGCGCGGGCAGATCCGCGCACTGCTGCGCGCCGGCGGCGGCCGCGCGCTGCGCATCATGTTCCCGATGATCTCGGAGGTGGGTGAATTCGATTCTGCGAAGGCGCTGGTCGAACGCGAACTGACCTATCTGCGCCAGCACGGCCACACGCTGCCGGAGCGGATCGACATCGGCACCATGGTCGAGGTGCCGGCGCTGCTTTATCAGCTCGACGAGCTCCTGAAGAAGGTCGACTTCATCTCGGTCGGCTCCAACGATCTGTTCCAGTTCCTGTTCGCGGTCGACCGCGGCAACGCGAAAGTCTCGGAGCGCTTCGACACCATGTCGGCGCCGATCCTGCGCGCGCTTCGCGACATCGCACGCAAGACGCAAGCCGCGAACAAATCGCTGTCGCTCTGCGGCGAGATGGCGTCGAAACCGATCGGCGCGCTGGCGCTGATCGGGATGGGCTATCGCTCGCTGTCGCTCTCGGCCACCGCGCTCGGCCCGGTCAAGGCCATGGTGCTCGATCTCGACGCCAAGAAGGCCGAGGCGATGCTCGGGCCGTTGCTGGACGCGCCCGCCGGCAGCGTCTCGATCCGGCAGAAGCTGACGGAATTTGCCGAGGCCGAAGGCCTGGCCTTGTAGCGGGCCTGTCGCCCCCTCCTGCCGCCTCGCCCTTTTCCGCATTTGAGACCGAACCGATGTCGTCACTCCCCGAAGCCAAACTGGACGTCCTGCTCGCGCATCACGCCTCACTCGAGGCCGAATCGCTCGGTCAGCTCGCCTCCGAACGCTATGTGCAGATCACGCGTGAGCTCGCCGAGCTCACGCCATTGATCGAAGCGGTCAAGACCTATCGTTCGGCCCTCAAGGAGCTCGCCGACACCGAGGCGCTGATCGCCGATCCCGCGACCGATGCCGAGATGCGCGCCATGGCGGAAGCCGAGCGCGGCGAGCTGACGCCGAAGATCGAGGAGTTGGTCCAGAAGATCCGCGTCGCGCTGCTGCCGAAGGACGCCATGGACGATCGCAACGTGGTGCTGGAAATCCGCGCCGGCACCGGCGGCGACGAGGCTTCGCTGTTTGCCGGCGACCTGTTCCGGATGTACGAGCGCTTCGCGGCCCTGCAGGGCTGGAAGGTCGAGGTGATCTCGGCCAGCGAAGGCAGCGTCGGCGGCTACAAGGAAATCATCGCCGAGGTGCAGGGCCGCGGCGCGTTCTCGAAGCTGAAGTTCGAGTCCGGCGTGCACCGGGTGCAGCGCGTGCCGGACACCGAGACGCAGGGGCGCATCCACACATCTGCCGCCACCGTCGCCGTGATGCCCGAGGTGGAGGAGGTCGACGTCGAGATCCGGAACGATGATTTGCGTATCGAGACGATGCGCGCCGGAGGCGCCGGCGGCCAGCACGTCAACAAGACCGAATCGGCGATCCGCATCACCCACATCCCGACCGGCATCGTGGTGATGATGCAGGATAGCCGCTCGCAGCACAAGAATCGCGCTTCCGCCATGAACATCCTGCGCTCGCGCATCTACGACGCCGAGCAGCAACGCCTCGACGCGGCGCGCTCGGCCGAGCGCAAGGAGAAGGTCGGCTCCGGCGACCGCAGCGAGCGCATCCGCACTTATAATTTCCCGCAAGGACGCGTCACCGATCACCGCATCAATTTGACGCTCTATAAGCTGCCGCAGGTGATGGCGGGCGAAGCGCTGGGCGAACTGACCGACGCGCTGACCACCGAGCACCAGGCCGCGCAGCTCGCCGCTCAGGGCGCGGCGGCGTAGAGCTCGCGGCTTCGCGCTTTCTTCAGCGTGTCCTCAGCGTCTCTTGGCTCGAAACGCTCGCAGGATCTTGCCCAAACCGGGCGCGGCGGCGCTGAGCTCGTCCAGATGGATGCGCGAGAGGGATCGCAGCTTCCGCTCGCCCTTCGCTGTCAGCTTGACCAGGACGCGCCGCGCATCATCGGGGTCGGCTTCCCGGCCAATCAGCTTCAGTTTCGCCATGCGATCCACCAGCTCCACCGCGGTGTGGTGCCGGATCAGCAGGAAGCGCGCGATGTCGCCGACGCTGGCGCCGTCAGGGGCGGCCAATCCCTTGATCGCCAGCAGCGCCTGGTGCTGCTGCGGCGTCAAGCCGGCGCTCTGGGCCGCGGCTTCGCTGAAGGCCAGGAAGGTTCGGAGCTGATAGCGAAACTGCGCAAGCGCCCCGTAGTCGGCCTCGCGCATCGCGCCACCCTTTGTGGGCACAGCACGCGCCGGGCGTGTCGTCTTCCGCTTCGATGGGGCCATTCCCTGCCTGCGACGTCGAGCCAGCCGGTGCAACGGGCGGCCCCACCGAGACTAGCAAGGAAGGCCAAGCCGAACCAACCGACCGGCGCCCCGGACACACAAATATCGCCACCTATTCGAAGCTGGACAGCAGGATCTTCACCAGGATGACCTGGAACGCGATCGGGATACGGACGCTCTTTCGCCGGATCGAGCGCTGCAGCGCGCCGGCAATCTCGGCGCTGGTCAAGGCACCCGCGGATGCATTGCTAATCAACTCCGCCCACATCTGCGACAGCGACCCCCCGGGCGGAATCACCGGCTTGATCGTCACGCCACAGCCCTGCGCCCAGTCGATGATTTCCCTCATCGTGTGAGGACCGCAATTGCGCGCGGTCGCGAGGCGTTCAGCCGTCAGCGCAAGCAGCAATTCGCGCGAGGGCGACCAGTTCCCCTTCGGCGGCTGCTCGGCAGTGAGCTCGACCGCGAGCTCCTTGAGGACGTTCTGGGCGCGCACGCTCAACTTCTGCATCGGACCTGGTGCGCGCTTCGCCTGAACGGGGCCGACGACGGGCCCGCGCCGGCCGGCCGGCCGGTTGCGCGGATCGGGCATGTGCGAGGCATCGCCGGACTGCGGTGTCGCCCGCTGCCCGTGCGCCTCCTCCACCGGCCACGCCGCCTCCTGCCGCTCCGCACCTTGCGGCCATGACCGTCGCTTCCGGGTGCCCGCCACTGTCGTCTGCCGCGCCATTTCTCTCGCCGAACCCGCCAGCCTCGTACTCACAAAGGCTAATATATATCGTGATACGATATGTTTTCACGAGATAATTTTCGGCGTTCGACCAAAGACGAAATTGACAGAAGGTGTTCACAAGCAATGCTTACGTCCAAGAGCTACACGCGGATGTGACGTGCCCGGCGCGGACAGGCCTTCGAGGCCGGCTGCCGTCGGACAGGTCGTGCTTTGCCTGCAAACAAGAACGACGTTCGGAGGAAACGATCATGACTGACAATCTCATCCGCCGCGGCCTTTCGCGCCGTGGCCTGCTTCAGACCACCGCGGGCCTCATCGGTGGCGCGGTTCTGCCGGGGATGCCGGCGTTTGCCGAGGACAAGCCGGCGATCGGCTCCTACCCCGCAGGGGTCTCGGGCTCCACCGCCTTCATCGGCATCTCGGTGCCGCGCACCGGCACCTATGCCGTGCAGGGTGAAGACGAGCTCAAGGGCTACCAGCTCGCGATCGAGCACATCAATGAAGGCCACGAGCTGATCAAGAAGATCTCGCCCAAGACCAGCAAGGGCGTGCTCGGCAAGGAGCTGAAGTTCGGCGTCGCCGATTCCGCGGCCAAGCCGAACGAGGCGGTGCAGGCGCAGCAGCGCTTCATCAGCGAGAACAAGGCGATCATGATCACCGGCGGCACGTCGAGCGCCGTTGCGGTGGCGCTGAACAAGCTCGCCCAGCGCGAACATGTGATTTTCGTGTGCGGCATTTCCGGCTCGAACGATACCACTGGCAAGGATTGCGTCCGCTACGGCTTTCGCCAGAACTTCTACGGCCAGACTGCGGCCGCAGCGATCGGCCCGGTGATGGTACGTGAGTTCGGCAAGGGCAAGAAGGCGGCGTATCTGACTCCCGACTACACCTACGGCCACACCGTTACCAAATCGATGCAGGACTTCCTGGCGACCGCCGGCTGGACCACCGTGACCAACCAGGTCGCCCCGCTCGGCGCCCCCGACTATTCCTCATACCTGCTGAACGTCGCCAACTCCGGCGCCGACGTGCTGATCAACGTCAATTGGGGCCACGACGCGGTACTGTCGACACAACAGGCCAAGCAGTTTGGCGTGCTCGACAAGATGAAGCTGGTCGTGCCGTACCAGGTGCCTTTCATCGCGCGCGAGACCGGGGGCCTGATGCAGGGCGTCTACGCCGCCACCGACTATTGGTGGACCATCGAGGACAAGTTCCCGCTGGCGAAAATGTTCAACGAAGCGTTCGAGAAGAAGTACGGCTACAAGCCCGAATGGGGCGCCGAGAACGCCTATGTCAGCTTCGCGCATTGGGCGCACATGTGCGAGCAGGCCGGCAGCTTCAGTCCGCCTGACGTGATCAAGACCTACGAGAAGGGCGAGACGATCCCCTCCCTGGTCGGCGACGTCCATTACCGCCCGGAGGATCACCAATGCGTCCGCCCGGTGATCATCGTCAAGGGCAAGCAGCAGAAGGACATGAAGAACAAGGAAGACTGGTACGACGTCGTCGAGATCGTCCCGGGTGAAGGCCTGATGCAGAAGCCCGACGCCTTCGGCTGCCATCTCGGCGACTACAGCTGAGACCTCGCCAACCCCTGTGACGCCGCGGACTGCACTCCGGTCCCGCGGCGTCGCCTTTTTCTGACGCGCAACATCGCGCGCCACAACAGCGATTGTCCCATGATAAGTTGGCCCAACCTCGTTTCACAGCTTTTCAACGGGCTCGCGCTCGGCGCCCTGCTCGCGCTGATCAGCTCCGGCCTGACCATCATCTACGGCACGCTCGGCGTGCTCAACCTCGCACACGGCGCGATGTTCATGATCGGCGGCTATGCCGGCTTCGTCGCCTATCAGTACACGGAGTCGTTCATCCTTGCCGTGATCGCGGGCTCCCTGTTCGTGATGCTGCTCGGCGTTCTCATGGAACGCGTCATCATCCGTCATTTCTATCATCGTCCGCACGAGGATCAGCTGCTCGTGACCTTCGGGCTCGGCATCTGTTTCGTCGAGCTCGTGCGCCTGATCTTCTCGAGCCAGTCGCAGCTGGTGCCGCCGCCGGCGCTATTCCAGGGCATCACCAATCTCGGCTTCATGTTCTATCCGACCTACCGCCTCGCCGTCGTCGGCATCGTCGCGATCGCCCTCGGCGCATTGTTCATCGTGCTCTACCGGACCCGGCTGGGCATGATTGTGCGCGCCGGCATCGAGGATTCGGTGATGGTGGATTCGCTTGGCATCAATGTCTATCGCGTCTTCATGGTGGTCTTCGGCATCGGCGCAATGGCCGCCGGCTTTGCCGGCATCGTCAACGCGCCGGTGGTGTCGCTGACACCGGGCATCGGTGACGACATCCTGGTCCAGACTTTCGTGGTGGTGGTGATCGGCGGCGTCGGTTCGTTCCCCGGCGCAATTCTCGGCGGCCTGATCGCCGGCGAGATCATCAGCGTCACCTCCATGTTCAACCCCGGCTATGCCTATGTGATGCTGTTTGCGGCGATGACGCTCGTACTCGTGGTACGACCGCATGGCCTGCTCGGCGTCCAGGGCCGCGAGTAAGCGATCACCTGATGCTCAAGCAACGCCCCTTCCTGATCGAAGCCCTGACTGCGATCGGCTTGATCGCAGCCCCCTTCGTGCTGCCTCATCTCGGCTTCGCGCCGAACACCGTGAACAGGATCCTGGTCTGGGGCCTGTTCGGGCTCGGCTTCGACATCCTGTTCGGCTTCACCGGCCTGCTCTCGTTCGGCCAGTCCGCCTTCTACGGCACCGGCGGCTTCGTCGCCGCCTACCTGCTGACCCGCGCGGGCTTCGGCAACGTGCTGGGCGCGCTGATCATCGGCATGATCGCGGCCGCAGCGACCGGCTACCTGATCGGCCTGATCGCATTGCGCCGCACCGGCATCTATTTCGCGATGATCACCGTGGCAATCGCGGAAGTGTTCTTCTTCGTCGAATTCAATCCACTTTCCGATTTCACCGGCGGCGAAAACGGCCTGCCCGGCGTGCCGACGCCGAGCTTCAATCTCGGCTTCATCTCCATCCACTTCACCAATGGCTGGTCGCTCTATCAGTTCATCGCGCTGTGCTATTTCGTCGGCGTTGTCATCGCCCTCAGGATCGTGCGCTCGCCGGTCGGCGCGGTTCTGAGTGCGATCCGCGACAATCCGCTGCGCGCCACGGCCGTCGGCCACAACATCCATGGCTACAAGCTGACCGCCTTCGTGATCGCAGCCGCTTACGCGGGCTTCGCCGGCGGACTGCTCGGCGTGCTCCAGGCCTTCATGCCGCCCGACGCCTTCACCTTCGACACCTCGGGCCAGCTCGTGATGCAGACGGCCATCGGCGGCAGGGGCACGCTGTTCGGACCGCTGGTCGGCGCAACCGTTTGGCTGTTCCTTCAGGACTTCCTGCAGTCCGCACTGGGCCTCGGCGCAGCCTGGAAGTTGGTGCTGGGTGTCGTGTTCGTGCTGCTGGTCTGCTTCCTGCGCGGCGGCATCATCGGCGGCCTTGCCGATCTCTACCGCCTCGTCTCGGGAAAGCGAAAGCAGGCGGATGCGGAGATGGAGCAGGATGCCGCTGACACCGAGGCCAGGCTGCAACCTCCACCGGCGCCGATGCAGGCCAAGGAGGTCGAGCACCCCGCCTATTCCGGGCCGATCCTGAAAGCCACCGGCCTGACCAAGCGCTATGGCGGCCTCGTTGCCAACAGCGACATCGATTTCAGCGTCAATCGGGGCGAGCTGCGCGGGATCATCGGCCCCAACGGCGCCGGCAAATCAACCTTTTTCAAGATGCTGACCTGCGAGATCGCGCCGAGCTCCGGCCAGATCGTGTTCGAGGGCCGCGACATCACGGGATTGAAGGTCACCGAGGTTTGCCAGCTCGGACTGACCAAAAGCTACCAGGTCAACCAGCTCTTCACCGGGTTGACGGTGCGGGAGAACCTGACGATCGCAGCCCTTGCCGAACTGCGCGGAAAATTCCGGCTCGACCTGTTCCGCACGCTCGGCGGCGTCAAGGGCCTGACGGAGCAGGTGGCGCACACGCTCGCTTTGGTGAACCTGACCCGTCGTGCCGACACGCCCGTGTCCGAGCTCGCCTATGGCGAGAAGCGCAGGCTGGAAATCGGGCTTGCGCTCGCCACGTCGCCGCGCCTGTTGCTGCTTGACGAGCCGCTCGCCGGCATGAGCCCGCGAGAGCGTCTCGAGACCGTCAAGCTGCTCAAGTCGATCGCGCGCGGCCGTACCATGATCATCATCGACCACGACATGGATTCGCTGTTTGAGTTGGTCGAGCGCGTCACCGTGCTCCAGGAAGGCCGGGTGCTGGTCTCCGGCACGCCGGAGGAAATCAAGGCCAACGCCGCCGTCCAGGAAGCCTATCTCGGTGGCGTGCACGGAGAGATCGCGGCATGAGCCTGATCGAGGTCAACGGCCTGAACAGCTATTACGGGGACTCCCACATCCTGTTCGACGTCGCCATGCATGTCGAGCGTCACGAGGTGGTGGCGCTGCTCGGACGCAACGGCGCCGGCAAGAGCACCACGCTGAAGAGCCTTATGGGCGTCGTGACGCCGCGTAGCGGCAGCGTGAAATTCGACGGCATCGATATCGCCGGGCGCAAGAGCCACAGAATCGCGCAGGCCGGCATGCAGCTCGTGCACGAGGAACGCCGCATTTTCGGCAGCCTGTCGGTGGAGGAAAACATCGTCCTCGCCGGCATCACCGCGCCGAAACGCTGGCCGCTCGATCGCATCTACGAGATGTTTCCGCGGCTGAAGCAGCGGCGCAACAACCGCGGCACCGAGCTATCCGGGGGCGAACAGCAGATGCTCGCGATCGCACGGGCGCTCGTGCGTGATCCCAAGATCGTGCTGCTGGACGAGCCGTTCGAGGGACTCGCGCCCGTCATCGTCCACGATCTGGTCAAGGCCTGCCGCGAGCTCGCCGCCGCCGGCCAGACCATCGTGCTGGTCGAGCAGAACCTGGCGGCGACGCTGGCGCTGGCGACACGGATCTACATCATCAACAACGGACATATCGTGCACGAAGGGCCGGCGCGGGAGCTCAAGGCCCAGCCGGAGCTGCTCCAGCGCTATCTCGGCGTCTAGAGAGCGGCGATCATTCGCCTGGCGTGAGCGGCGAGCACCGCCGTGTCCTCCTTGCGCGTCTGCGCCGGCAGCAGCTCGATTCCGGCCCTGACCGGCATGACGTGCATGTGCAGGTGAAAGACCACCTGGCCGCTGGCCGGCTCGCTGAACTGCTGAAGGATGATGCCCTCGGCGTCGAACGCCTTCATCGCGGCAATCGCGATCCGCTTGGCGGTTCGGGCGACCGCGGCGAGGTCGTCATCCGCGATGTCGAGGATGCCGCGTGCCGGCGCCCGGGGAACGACCAGCGTGTGCCCGGGCGAACGCGGCATGATGTCGAGGAAGGCGAGGCTACGGTCGTCCCTGAAAACCTCGAAACAGGGGATCTCGCCACGCAGGATCTTTGCGAAGACGTTCTGATCGTCGTAGGGCGTCATGGACCCTCCTTGGTTGCGAGGCGCGATCTGACGCGCTCCTTTTCATTGACGCAAGCAAGCCAGCCGATCTATCCACGATGCTAGGCAGGATGGTTCCATTGGCGACAGATTTCGATCCCGGACACAGCATCGAGAGTGCGCGGCGCGTGCTTGCGGCACGGCTGCAATCGGCCGGCATCGAGCAGCCCGCCCTCGATGCGCGCCTGCTCGTCGGAGCTGCGCTGAGGCTTGATCTGACCGGGATGGTGACGCAGGCGGGCCGACAACTCGCGCCTGAAGAGGCTGCGCGGCTGGAAGCGTATGCGCAGCGCCGGCTCGCGCATGAGCCCGTCGCCCGCATTCTCGGCGCTCGGGAATTCTGGGGCCTGCCGTTCCAGCTATCCGAGGCGACGCTGGTCCCGCGGCCGGATACCGAGACCGTGGTCGAACTGGCGCTCGAGATCTTTCATGGGCTCACGAATTCGGGACGGCGCCCGCGCATCGCCGATATCGGCACCGGATCCGGCGCCATCCTGCTGGCGCTGCTGCACGAAATTCCCGGCGCCGTCGGCGTCGGCACCGATCTCAGTCTGACCGCGCTCAAGACCGCCAGAGACAACGCCGCGGCTCTTGGCCTCGCCGACCGCGCGAGCTTCGTTGCCTGCTCCTACGCAGCGGCGCTCCGCGGCCCGTTCGACCTCGTCGTGTCGAATCCGCCCTACATCCCGTCGGCCGAAATTCCGAAACTCAGCATCGAGGTGCGCGAGCACGATCCGCATCTGGCGCTCGACGGCGGCAATGACGGTTACGACGCCTATCGCGCCCTGATCCCACAGGCGACTGAACGTCTCGCCGCCGGCGGAGCACTGATCGTCGAGGCCGGACAGGGCCAGGCCCGAAATATTGAAACCTTGATGACGGCTGCCGCGTTGGTCGTGGACAGGCCGCCCAAGGCCGATCTGGCGGGCATCCCACGGGCGGTTTCGGCCCGGAAAATGCCCCCATAAAAGCCGGATTGGGCTGCAAAAAACCTCTTGGAATATCCCTTGGGAACGACTACCTTCCTATCAACACATCGGTGCCGGCCCCGTAGACCTACGGGCGAAAGCCGGGCTCTCGGGCGAGAGCTTACTGATAATGGTTCCAAGCCGCAGGTCCTGTTGAGCGCGATGGCCATTTGAGCTGCGCTGCTTACCGACCGCAACGTGAACGAAAGCCTGATATTGCGCTTGAAGACTTACGCAACAAAGCAGGGCTTGTTTCGGCAGGCGATATGAATGGGTTCGCTGGCGATGGATGCTGGCGGTGGGGAACGCGTCTTTTGTTGAACGCGACGGTCGACGAACATCGGCAGGGATCAATCCGCTCTTGCGTGCGGTTGCGCGCAAGCGATGTGAACCGCTGTCATCAAGTCACTCTCGGCAATCAGTAATGCGTGCAACCTTTAGGGCTGGAATTAAAGGCAGGACATGAGAAACGGTCAGAACAAGCAGCGGATGCGCAACCGCAACAATAATAATAACAATAACAACAATAATAACCGGCGCGGCCAGAACCCGATGACCCGGGTCTACGAGTCCAACGGACCTGACATCAAGATCCGCGGCACGGCTTCGCATATTGCTGAAAAGTATCTCCAGCTCGCGCGCGACGCGCGCTCCTCCGGAGACCCCGTTGCGGCCGAGAACTACTACCAGCATGCCGAGCATTATTTTCGTCTGATCGCGACGGCTCAGGAACAGTTCCGGCAGAACCAGCAACCGCGCGGCGACGAGCCCATCAGCAACAACAGCGGTGACGACGGCGAGGACGACGGCGAGAATTTCTCGAATTTCGGCCAGGAACCGGGTTTTGTCCCACAGCCGCCACCGCCGCCCTTCACCCGCGACCGCGACGGCCCGCGCGATCATCAGCCGCGTGATCATCAGCCCCGCGACAACCATGCTTATCAGCGCGACAACCAGCAGCCGCGCGAGCATCGCGAACGCGACCATCGTCCGCAGCAGCAATATCAGCCCCAGCCGCAACCGCTACCGCTGAACCAGCCTCAGCCCGTCGTCGCCGACGCCGTCAGCGTCGATCGTTTGCCTTCCTTCATCACCGGCCCGCAGCCGCAGGTGAGCGGTGGCGCGCCCGGCCAGGCCGGCTTCGAAGGTGGTGGTGGCGAGCGCTTTCCGCGGCGGCGCCGCCGCCCGAATGGCCCGCGCCCCGAGCGCGAAGCCGCTCCGGCCGCCTCAAGCGACGAAGTGGCTCCCGGCGAGTAAGCCTTTCGCCGGACATCTTGCGCCAGATGTCCTGACCCGAATCGTCCCGGCATGTCCGGGACGATTTGTTTTTAGCCGCGCGTCGCCGTCGTCGAGGATGGTACCAGCACCGGCTTCGCCAGTGATGGAATGAGCCGCGCCCGCTCGCGCTTGGCGGGGATCGCGCGGTAGACCTGCTTGGTCGCCTCGACGATGTGCACGCCGGCGAAGGGCAGCGACAGCGCCGCGCCGGCCCGCTCCCACATCTGTGCGGATTTCAGCACCCAGCCCCCGGCATAGGGCGGCATGAACAGCGCCTCGCCCCAGGCGGTCGGGGTGAACCAGGTCTGGCGCAACAGGTCCGTGATCTGCGAACGCGAATAGGGCCGGCCGTGACCGAACGGCGTGCTGTCGGTGCGGGTCCACACCCCGCGCCGGTTCGGGATGACCGCAATCACGCGACCGGACGGCGACAGCACGCGCCATGCCTCGCGCAGCAGCGCGGCCGGATCGTCCGACATTTCCAGTGCGTGGACCAGCAGGATGCGATCGACCGCGGCGTCGGGAAGCGGCAGCGAGAACTCGTCCACCAGCGAGGCAAGCGCCGGCCGTCCGGTGGGCCATTTCAGGACGCCCTGGGCCGAGGGCATGAAGGCGATGCAGCGCTCCGCGTCCTCGCGGAACAACCCGAGATAGGGCGTGGGATAGCCGAAGCCGAGCACCCGCTGGCCATCGACGCGCGGCCAGCGCTCCCGAATGCCGCGATTGATCATTTGCCGCGCCACAATCCCGAGGCGACGGGAGTAGAACTCGCGGAGGTCGACGACATCAATGGTCATGATCGCAATGTAACATGCACGAGGCGGCCCCCGCGCGCGGAATATTGCATTGCCTGCGCAACGTTAACGCCATATTTGTCTGACGGAGCTGAGCGCGATCGGAGATGACATGGCCGCCGAAATTCGTACTTTCACCTGTTTAAACGACAATTTCGGTTACCTCATCCACGATGTGGAAACCAAGGCGACGGCGTCGATCGACGCGCCGGAGGCCGGCCCCATCGTGAGGGCGCTCGAGCGCGAGGGGTGGCAGCTCACCGACATTCTGATCACCCATCATCATGGCGATCATGTCGGCGGGGTCGCCGAACTCAAGCAGAGATACAATTGCCGCGTCGTCGCGCCGCATGACAAGACGACGGAGATCGCAGACGTCGACCTGCGCGTCGCCAATGCCGAAATCGTCAGGGTCGGCAGCTTGCTGGGGCGCGTACTGGAGACGCCCGGCCACACGCTCGACCACATCTCCTATGTGTTCGACACCGACAAAGCGCTGTTCGCCGCCGACACGCTGTTCTCGATCGGCTGCGGCCGCGTGTTCGAGGGCACCTATCCGATGATGTGGGATTCGCTTCTGAAGCTGCGTGCCCTGCCCGACGACTTCAAGCTCTATTGCGGCCATGAATACACGGCCTCCAACGTCAAGTTCGCGCTGACCGTCGACCCCGACAATGCGGCGCTGCAGGCGCGCGCGGCGGAGGTGGCGAGGCTGCGGGCCGAGAACAAGCCGACCATTCCCGCGCTGCTTGGTGACGAGAAGCGGACAAACGTGTTCTTGCGCGCCGACGAACCCTCGATCGCAGCCAGGCTGCACATGAAGGGCGCGGATGCCACCGCGGTGTTCGGCGAGCTGCGCGAGCGCAAGAACAAGTCTTGAAGAACAGATCCTGACGGGAATCGATGCCGACCGCAGCCGAGATCATCGCGCGCCTCGAACTCCGCCCGCATCCCGAAGGCGGGCATTACCGAGAGACGTTTCGCGACCAGACCACCGACGCCAACGGCCGCGCGCGCTCGACCCTGATCTATTTTCTGCTGGCGCGCGGCGAGCGTTCGCACTGGCATCGCATCGATGCTGTCGAGAGCTGGCACTATTACGCCGGCAGCCCGCTGACCCTGCGGATAGCGCACGAAGGCTGCTCCCAGCACGAGGTACGGCTCGGTACGGACCTGTTGAACGGCGAGCGGCCACAGGCGATCGTGCCGGCCGATGCGTGGCAGACGGCAGAGACCACCGGCGAGTGGACCCTGGTCGGCTGCACCGTGGCGCCCGCCTTCGAGTTCGCGAAGTTCGAGCTCGCGCCGAAGGGCTGGGAGCCCTAAGGCCCTGTCGCTTCGGCTTGCGCCGGCAATGATGCTACCGCTTCCGCAGCAACATGTCCTTCGCCGCAATCAGGCCGCCGCCGGCGATCAGGATCGCGGCGATGGTGATGTTGGCGCTGGCATTGGCAAAGCCAGCGGCGATGAGGAAGCCGGTCGAGAGCAGCGGCGTCGCATAGGAGGCGGCGCCGAGCACGCGGATGTCGCCACGCTTCATGCCGATGTCCCAGGCGTAGAACGCAGCACCGACGGGGCCGATGCCGAGCGCGATGACGGAGAGCCATTGCAGCGTCGTGTCCGGCCACACCGTGGTTTCAAGCAGTCCATGCATCAGCGCGGCGAGCACCGCGGTGGCGAGGCAGAATCCCGCGACCGCATCGGTCGGCACCGCCTTCAGTCGCCGCGACAACACCGAATAGATCGCCCACACGAACGCTGCGATGAAGGCCGCGGCCAAACCCGGCAATTGTCCCTGCGTGAAGCCCGAGGTGTTACCGGCGAACAGCAGCACGGTGCCGACGAGGCCGAGCAGGGCGCCAACGACGTGATGCACGGCAAGCCGCTCGCCCGGCAGAAACGACGAGAACAGCACGATCAGGAGCGGCCACAGATAATTCAGCAGGCCGGCTTCAGCCGGTGGCGCAAAGCGCAGCGCGAGGAAATACAGCGCGTGATAGCCGAACAGTCCGCCGACACCGACGATCCACACGACCAGCGGCTGACGCAGGCTTTTGGCCGCTGCGCCGCGGCCGATCCAGGTGAGCAGGCCGACGAGCCCGCCGATCGCGAACGTCATCGCGGCCAGCTGGAATGCCGGGATCTTTCCGGTCGCCACCGTCATCACTGACAGCAGCGACCACATCAGGATCGCGGTCAATCCGATCAGCGTTGCGGTGCGGGGAGTCATCGATCAAAGGCTCTGAGGACGTTTATGCCCGGCACAAGGCCGGGCATTTTCGTCTTCACTATCGCCTTGTCGCGACTGAAGCTACATATTTTGCCTCAGCGACGTTGCGCCAAGAGAATGGGCGCCATCAGGCCTGATATTGGCCGCCATTGATGGTCAGCGTCGAGCCGGTCATGAAGCCGGCCTCGTCCGCCGCCAGGAACACGACCGCACGTGCGATCTCTTCCGGTTCGCCGAGCCGGTTAACCGGGATCTGCGGGATCACGTTCTTTTCCAGGACGTCCTTTGGCACTGCCTGCACCATTTCGGTGTTGATGTAGCCGGGGCAGATCGCGTTGACGGTGATGCCGCCCTTGGCGTTCTCGAGCGCGAGTGCCTTGGTGAAGCCGATGTCACCGGCCTTCGCCGCGGAATAGTTGACCTGGCCAAACTGTCCCTTTTGACCGTTGATCGACGAGATCGAAATGATGCGGCCGAACTTGCGCGCACGCATGCCTTCAATGATGGGACGCGTCATGTTGAACAGCGAACCGAGATTGGTATTGATGACGGCGTTCCACTGATCGAGCGTCATCTTGTGGAAGGCGGTGTCGCGGGTGATGCCGGCATTGTTGACGAGCACGTCGATCGGGCCGACCTCGGCCTCGACCTTCTTCACACCCTCGGCGCAGGCATCGAAACTGCTGACGTCCCATTTGTAGACGGCGATGCCGGTCTCGGCCTTGAACTTCTCTGCCGCCGCGTCGTTGCCGGCATAGCTCGCCGCAACCTTGTAGCCGGCCGCCTTCAGCGCCTTGCTGATCGCAGCTCCGATGCCCCGCGTACCACCCGTCACCAATGCAACACGTGCCATATCGTATTTCCTTCCCTTGGACTCTTCGGACGTTTCTGAGTGATCGTTTTTAAGTGCGGATTATGGGGGACGTTTGACGGACATCAAGAACAAAACGCCCGGCATCGAGCCGGGCGTTTCTCTTTAGTCGAGGCTTGTACGGTTGCGAAGAATAATTGATTTGCAACCGCTGCCTTTTTAATCGCGTGCAACGCACTCAGTCACGTGTGCAGCGCACGCGCAAATGACGCGTCAACTATCTCAGTCGCGCGCCACACACATCGCGATACCCATGCCGCCACCGATGCACAGCGTGGCGAGGCCCTTCTTCGAATCGCGCTTCTGCATCTCGTGGAGCAGCGTCACCAGCACGCGGGCGCCGGAGGCACCGACCGGATGGCCGATCGCGATCGCGCCGCCGTTGACGTTGACCTTGGAGGTATCCCAGCCGAGGTCCTTGTTGACGGCACAGGCTTGCGCAGCGAAGGCTTCGTTGGCCTCGATCAGGTCGAGATCGCCGACGTTCCAGCCGGCCTTCTTCAGCGCGGCACGCGAGGCCGGGATCGGGCCCGAGCCCATGATCTTCGGATCGACGCCCGCCTGCGCCCAGGACACGATGCGCGCGAGCGGCTTCTTGCCTTCCTTGGCGGCCTGCTTGGCGGTCATCAGCACCACGGCAGCAGCGCCGTCGTTGATGCCGGACGCCGACCCCGCGGTGACCGTGCCGTCCTTCTCGAAGGCGGGACGAAGCTTCGCCATCGCGTCGACCGTTGCGCCATGGCGCGGATATTCGTCGGCGCTGACGACGACATCGCCCTTGCGTCCCTTGATGGTGACCGGAACGATTTCGTCGTTGAATTTACCGGCCTTCTGCGCGGCTTCGGCCTTCTGCTGCGAGGCGACCGCGAACTCGTCCTGCTGGGCGCGGGTGATCTGCCACTGCCGCGCGACGTTCTCGGCGGTGTTGCCCATGTGATAGCCGTTGAAGGCGTCCCACAGTCCGTCCTTGATCATGGTGTCGATGAATTCGACTGCACCCATCTTGACGCCGCCACGCAGGTACTGGGCGTGCGGAGCCATGCTCATGGATTCCTGGCCGCCGGCGACCACGATCTCGGAATCGCCGTTGAGCAGCGCCTGATAGCCGAGCGCAACGGTGCGCAGGCCCGAGCCGCAGAGCTGGTTGACACCCCAGGCCGGGCTCTCGACCGGAATGCCGGCATTGATCGAAGCCTGACGGGCCGGGTTCTGGCCCTGGGCGGCGGTCAGGATCTGGCCCATGATGACTTCGGAGACCCGGCCGGGCTCGATGCCGCCGCGCTCCAGCGCGGCCTTGATGGCAATGGCGCCGAGATCATGGGCGGGAAGGGTTGCGAACGCTCCGTTGAAGCTTCCGACCGGGGTGCGGGCGGCGCTGACGATGACGACATCGTCTGACATGGGCATCTCCTGGGTTGAATGGGGGCAGACGGGGCTGGGGAAACGGCTCGCCAGTCTCGGACGGCATCCTGTTAACGTCGTTGAGGCATGTCAATCGGCCGGCGGCCGAATTCATCCCGCAGCGCATTCAAAATAGCGTTCTTGGCGCTTTCGCAAGCACGTTTTTGCTGCCCGATTAACCGTGGCGCACAAAACGGTAGCGTGACCCCTTTGAAAATGCTTATTTTGTTGCGTTGCGTACTCTTCCCGCCCTGCGGCATAGCCCGTCAGGTTCCCGTTCTCCGCGTCTTGCAAGTGAGAGCCCATGGCGAAATCAGACCAACCCACCACCATCAAGAAATACGCGAACCGCCGGCTCTATAACACCGGGACGAGCACTTACGTGACGCTGGAAGACCTCGCCGCCATGGTCAAGGACGGCGAAGATTTCCTAGTTTACGACGCCAAGACCGGCGACGACATCACCCGCTCCGTGCTTGCCCAGATCATCTTCGAGCAGGAGAACAAGGCCGGCCAGAACCTGCTCCCGACCACCTTCCTGCGCCAGCTCATCCGCTTCTACGGCGACAGCATGCAGATGGTGGTGCCGAAATATCTGGAGCAGGCCATCGCCTCGCTCACGCAGGAGCAGGAGAAGTTCCGCAAGCAGATCGCCACCTCGCTGTCCGGAACCCCGTTTGCGCCGCTGGAGGAACAGGTCCGCCGCAACATGGAGCTGTTCCAGCAGACCTTCTCGATGTTCAAGCCTTTCGCGCCCGGCGCAGCCCGCCCCGCGGGCTCCGCGGAGCCGGCGCCCGAGCCGGCCGCCGAAGCCCCGAAGGACAGCAATATCGACGATCTGCGCCAGCAGATGAAGGACATGCAGGAACGCCTCGAGCGGATGTCGAAGAAGGACGAGTAGGGTTCCTGCCACGCGCTAACGCGCCTTGCTGCCACAACTCCGCCGTCGTACCGGCGAAGGTGGGGAAGCTACGCCGCCAGCTTCACTGCGTGGGCAAAGTCCCAATAGAGCTTGCGCGCGCGCGTGTAGAGCGGGCCCGGCTGCAGCTCGCGATCGTCGATGCGGATCACCGGCGCGACTTTTGCGAAATTGCCGGTCGAAAAGATCTCGTCGGCGGCGAGGAAGTCGGCGTAACGCAGCGTCTTCTCGACCACGTTGACGCCGTCGGCGCGAAGCAGGCTGATGACGCGCTGGCGGGTGATGCCGTTGAGGAAGGTGCCGTTCGGCACCGGCGTGTAGACCACGCCGTCCTTGGCCATGAACACGTTGGAATTGCCGAACTCCGCGACGTTGCCGAGCATGTCGAGCATCAGCGCGTTCTGGAAGCCGCGCGAGGCGGCCTCGGCAAGCGCGCGCGAATTGTTCGGATAGAGACAGGCGGCCTTGGCCTCAACCGGGGCGCATTCGGCGGTGGGCCTGCGGAACGGCGACAGCGTGATCGCGTTGCCGACCGGCTTTGGCATCGGCGCCTCGTAGATGCACAGGCACCAATCGGTGGTCTCGGGGTCGAACAGCACGCCGCCGCCCGCGCCGTTCCGCGCCCAGTACATCGGACGGACGTAGAGCTCGGCATTCGGCGCGAAGCGTGCGATGCCCTCGTTTGCGAGTGTCATCCAGGTTCCGGAATCGACCACCGGCTTCAGGCCAAAGTTGATCGCGGATTGATTGGCGCGGGCGACGTGGCGGTCGAGATCAGGCGCGACGCCTTCGAACGCCCGCGCGCCGTCAAACACGACCGAGCCGAGCCAGGCCGCATGCGTGCGCGGACCCATGATCGGCACATTGCCGTCGTGCCATTTGCCCTCGAAGAAGGTCCAGCTCGGCGAATATTCGATGGGCTTTTTGATCTCGGCCATGACCGGCCTCTCCCTTGGCGTGGTGCCGCATTATAGCGCCACTATTGGGCGCAATTTCTAAATGATTCCCTGCGGGAAAATGGTGAGTTACCCTCCCGTGAGGGGAAAGGAAGCACCATGCCGCTCGATCCGCTCGCAAAGCGCTTGTTGACCATGATGGCTGCGGCTGCGCCGCAGGCACGGAGCCGGCCGAGCGTGGAAGCACGGCGGCAATCATTGGCAAAGCTGATGCAGTTTGCGCGCGCCGATGCGCCTGACGTGACGACGTCCGACGGCGTGCTGCCTGGTCCCGGCGGCGCGCTGCCCTATCGTCTCTATTCACCCGCAGGCGCCGATGATCGCGCGCCCGGCTTCGTGTTCTTTCACGGCGGCGGGCTCGTTGCCGGCAGCATCGCCACGCATGACCGCATCGCGGCGGCGTTGGCACATGCGACCGGTTGCCGCCTCGTCTCGGTCGATTACCGGCTGGCGCCAGAGCACAAATTCCCCGCCGCCGTGGACGATGCGATTGCTGCCACCGAATGGGTGGCGCGCGAGGCTGCATCGCTCGGCATCGACGCCGGGCGTCTGGTGCTCGGCGGCGATTCCGCCGGTGCAACGCTCGCTGCGATCGTGTGTCAGGAGGCGGCGCAGACAGCTGGTCTTTCCATCGTCGCGCAATGCCTGATCTGCCCGGTGCTGGATTTCGAGGAGGCCTCGCCTTCGCGCGAGGCGTTCGCCGAGGGCCACCTGATCGACCGCGTCACGATCGAAGCCGATCTCGCCGACTATCTGCCCGAAGCCTTGGACGCTGCCGATCCCCGCATCTCGCCCTTGCGCGCGACACGGCTTGCGGGCTTGCCGACCGCCGTCATTCACACCGCGGAGTTCGACCCGATGCGCGACGAGGGCAATGCCTATGCCCGCAAGCTGCTCGCCGCGGGCGTCACGGTCGAGCACGTCTGCCACGAGGGCATGGTCCACAATTTCCACGCCATGGGCGCAATTCTGCCGCAGGCGCAGCTCGTGCTGTCGCAGATCGGTGAGCAGGTCAGGCGGGCGGTGGGGACGTGAAGCACCTGGTGTTGCCGCCTCCCGCAACGGGAGAGGAAAGAGAATGCCTCACGCTCTCGCCTCGATGACCGAACGCGCCGCCGCAACGTAGTTCGGCCAATGCGCATCCGCGTAACGCTCGGCCTGTCGCGCGCAGGTGATTTCGGGCGCATGCGCAGCCGCGATCATGCGCGCAAAGCGCTCTTCGGCGACCGTCACGTCATCGGCAGCGGCCGAGGGCGCGGCTCCCGCAGCGGTCGGCGCAACGGCGAGTCCCGCCAGTCCGGCGAGCAGGATGCGGCGTGACGTGTCCATGGCTGTCGTTCTCCATTGTCCGGCCTGCACTCTGGCGGAGGATATGTCGGTGCGATCACGCCAACGTACCTGCGGGCATTCGCACCGTCCACCGATTGCGGACACCGCTTGACCACACGGGCGATCACAATCCATCCAGCAGGCAGTTCCGCCATCAGGTAGACGACGTCCGGATGCGTGAACCAATTATTAGCCTTCTCGCACAATCACGCACCAGCTTACCTTTCGGCAAGTAAGCTTCGGGCAAACTGGGCCGGTTTCGCTTGGGAGGTCGGGAATGCCCCGCTTGGTATCGGAACGAACGTTCCTCGCCGGCCAGATCTTCTTCAACTTCGGCCAGTCGACGATCGATTGCGTCGTGCGCCGGATGTCCGATGACGGCGCGACGCTGGAGATGCAGAGCAGCCTCGGCCTGCCCGATCGGTTCCAGCTCCGGGTCGCGGGCCAGGAGATCCTCTCCTGCCGTGTGCTCTGGCGGTCGGACCGCCAGATCGGGGTTGCGCTTGGAGCGGAAGATCATGTCGAGCCGAAAGCCGTGGACGAGCAGCAACGGCCAACCGATTCGCTGATGCGCGGACAGATGCTGGCGCTTCGCGCGGCCCTCGATTTCGTTCCGCTGGGCATCGTGCTGCTGGATGCCAATCTCCGCGCGCAGTTGATCAATCGGGCGTTCCGGCAGATGTGGCTGTTGCCGGATGAAGTCGCCAACAGCAACCCGTCAATCGTGACGCTGATGCATCATGGCCGCGATACGCTCGCCTACGAGATTCCGCCGGCCGAGCTGGAGGCCTATGTCGCCGAGCGCGTCCGTCAAATACAGGCAGGCGATGCGTCTCCGCGCGACCTGCGCCGCACCGGCGGCGACGTCGTTCGGATGCAATGCACGCCGCTGCCCGACGGCGGGCGGATGCTGACCTATACGCCGGTCACCGACATCGTGCGCTATTCCGACGAGCTGAAACTGCTGCGCGACGCCCTCGAGAATGTCGAGGACGGCGTGCTGCTGCTCGACCGCGATCTCAACGCCAGCTTCATGAACCGGCGCATACGGCGGTTCTGGGAGGTGAGCGAACAGGAAGCCGCCGCCCGCCCCACCTATGCATCGTTAGTGAGTCGGGCGCACCGCGCGAGCGCGCCCGATCTGCCGGCGAACGAACTGGCGAAATTTCCCCTCAAGCGCGTCGCCGAGGTCAAGGCGGGCGATCATGTGCGAGACCTCCAGACACCGGACGGGCGGCGGATCAGGATCCACTGCACCACGATGGCGAACGGCGGCCGCATGCTGACCTATGTCGACATTACCGATCTCACCAACAAGGCCAACATGCTGGAGCGCCTGGCGACGACCGACCCGCTCACGGGCCTCTATAACCGCCGCCATTTGCTGGGCTCGCTCGACGCAGAATGGAGCCGCTTCCAGCGCTACTACCGCTCCGTTTCGGTCCTGATGCTCGACATCGACCATTCAAGTCGGTCAACGACCGCTATGGTCACGCGATCGGAGACGAGGCGATCAAGGCCGTGGCGGCCGCATGCCTCGATGGCAAGCGCAAATCGGACGTCGTTGGCCGCTTCGGCGGCGAGGAGTTCGCGATTCTGCTGCCCGAAACCAGTCTCTCGCGTGCAAGGATCGTCGCGGAGAGAATCCGCAAGCGCGTGATGGGCTCGCAAATCGTTGCCCATCAGGTTCAGTTCGGGGTCACCGTGAGCATCGGCATTGCGGAAGCCAGTGTCAGCATGTCCGGCATCGACGCCTTGATGAGCGCGGCCGATCACGCGCTCTACCAGGCGAAGGACGAAGGCCGCAACCGCTGTATTGCCTGGTCACCCCCGCCGCCCATGAACAAGGCGGCGGAGTGATCGCACCGTATGTCTATTCCGGCACCGGCACGTCGAACGTGTTCAGCGTGACCGACACCATGCAGTAAATGCCGACGAGATAGGACAGTTCGGCCGCGCCGTGCTCGCCGAATTCCTTGACCGCGGCCCGATAAGTCAGTTCAGGCAGCACGCCGCCGCTGACCAATGCGGACGCCACGTCGTAGGCGACGGCTTCCTGCTTGGTGAGATCGACCGGCCGCTGTCCGGCGACGATGGTCGCGAGCTTCTCGTCGGAGAGGCCGCGCTGCTCGGCGACCAGCACATGCGCATAGAGTTCGTAGCCGGAGCGGAAATGCGAACCGGTGACGAGGATCGCGACCTCACGCACCGGAGCCGGCAGCAGCGGGTTCGCCGCGATCGCCTTGACCAGCTCCCACACAGGCTTGCCGAAGCGCGGCTCGCGGATCCATGGATTCCAGGGCCCGAGCAGCGCGCCGTCGTCGCGCATGTTCACAAAGCCCTTGAAGTGGTCCTTGATGCCCGCTCGCATGTCGTCATAGAGCGGCTTCTGTTCGGCACTCAGGTCTTTCGGATCGAGAATGGGAAGGCGCACGGCAGGTCTCCTCGTTGAGAAGCCGCGAAGCTCGCCCGCACGCGCGCGCAAGGCAAGTGAAGTTGCCGTGACGGCCGTGCAATCTTGCAAATGGCAGGGAAGCGCCAGCTATCAGGCCTCAGGATTTAGCAAGTTCTGCGGATTCGTTACGTCTTCGAACTCAAGCGCCAGTGGCTGCGCTGTATCGAGGAAGGACGACAAGGCCGCCTCGAACGGCGCTGGATCGAGTCCGCGCGCTTTCAGCCAGGCGGGCTCATAATAGGTCTGCCGGTAGCGCTCGCCGGAATCGCAGATCAGCGTCACCAGCGACCCCGTCTGATTCACCTTTCGCATGTCCGAGGCGAGCCGGCACAGCGCCAGGAAATTGGTGCCCGTAGAGCCCCCCACCGCGCGGCGCAGCCGGCGCGACAGCACGTTCATCGCCGCGATCGTCGCCGCATCCGGGATCTTCATCATGCGGTCGACCACGCCCGGCACGAAGGACGGCTCGCAGCGCGGCCGCCCGACACCTTCGATCAGCGAGGGGCGGTCGCAAACATGGGAGCGGTCCTGCGAGCTGAAGCAGTCGAAGAAAGCGGAATGCTCGACATCGGCGACGCACAGCCGCGTCGGATATTGGCGATAACGCAAGTAGCGTCCAATGGTAGCCGAGGTGCCGCCGGTGCCCGCGCCCATCACAATCCAGTCCGGCAGCGGGCGCGGCTCGCCCTGCAATTGCGTGAAGATGGATTCGGCTATGTTGTTGTTGCCGCGCCAGTCGGTGGCGCGCTCGGCGAAGGTGAACTGGTCCATGTAGTGGCCGCCCAGCCGTGCGGCCAGCGCGCCGGCCTCTGCATACAGCGCGCGGCCGTCGTCGATCAGATGGCAGTTACCGCCGTAATGCTCGATCGCGGCGATCTTCTCCGCCGAGGTCGTGCGCGGCATCACGGCATAGAAGGGCACGCCGATCATCTGCGCGAAATAGGCTTCCGACACTGCGGTCGATCCCGACGAGGCCTCGACGACAGGCGTGCCTTCGCGGATGTGGCCGTTGCAGAGCGCGTAAAGGAAGAGCGAGCGCGCGAGCCGGTGCTTCAGGCTGCCGGTCGGATGCGTCGACTCATCTTTCAGATAGATGTCGATGCCAGCGAGCGCCGGCACGATCAGCCGGATCAGATGCGTGTCGGCCGTGCGGCACTGGTCGGCCTCGATCGCGGCCACGGCTTCGTCGACCCAGCCGCGCCGATAGGCCGGCCCCGCCGGATTGAGGTGGCGGAAGGGGAATGTCTGCATCATCTGAATCTCCCATGATGCGGAACGCGCATCAATAGCTTCCGCTCAAAACTCCAGCGGCGCGTTGTCGACGACTTCCTTCATCACGAAGAAGGTGCGGGTCTGGCGCACGCCGGGCAGCGCGATCAGTTGCTCGCCGTGGATACGGTTGAAGTCCTCCATGTCGCCGACGCGGATCTTGAGGAAATAGTCGAAGTCGCCGGCGACGAGGTGACAGTCGAGCACGAATTTCAGCCTGGTGATCGCCTGCTCGAAGATCGCAAAGCTCTCCGGCGTCGAACGGTCGAGCACGACCCCGACCATCACCAGCGTACCCTTTGCCACCTTCTTCGGCGCGACGATGGCGCGGACGGCGGCGATGAAGCCGTGCTCGAACAGGCGCTGGGTGCGGCGATGGCAGGTGGCGGGACTGATGGCGACGGTTTCGGCCAGCTCGGCGTTGCTGAGCCGGCCGTTATTTTGCAGCAATCGCAACATCTTAAGGTCGATACGATCAAGACGAGCGGACATGGAAGAAGCTTCCGTTCTTAGTACCTAGTCCGAAAGGAATACCACACATCTGGTCCATTATCGCAAGATCGTCCGCAATAGAGGCGCAATATTTGAAAGCACCTTTTTGCAGAGCGATGCTAGCATTTTTGGAGACATTAACGCCAATCGGGATGACCTGACGATGCTCGAAAAATTCGCGCGCTATCCGCTGACCTTTGGTCCGACGCCCATCGAGAAGCTGGAGCGGCTGTCAAAGCATCTCGGCGGCAATGTCGAGGTCTATGCCAAGCGCGAGGACTGCAATTCCGGCCTCGCTTATGGCGGCAACAAGCTGCGCAAGCTCGAATACATCATCCCCGACGCGATCGCCTCGAACGCCGACACGCTGGTCTCGATCGGTGGCGTGCAGTCCAACCACACCCGCATGATCGCGGCCGTCGCGGCCAAGATCGGCATGAAGTGCCGCCTGGTGCAGGAGGCCTGGGTGCCGCACGAGGACGCCGTCTATGACCGCGTCGGCAACATCATGCTGTCGCGCATCATGGGCGCCGACGTGCGCCTGGTCGACGACGGCTTCGACATCGGCATCCGCAAGAGCTGGGAGGACGCGATCGAGGAGGTGAAGGCGGCGGGCGGCAAGCCCTATGCGATTCCCGCCGGCGCCTCCGTGCACAAATTCGGCGGCCTCGGCTATGTCGGCTTCGCCGAGGAAGTGCGCAAGCAGGAAGCCGAACTCGGCTTCAAGTTCGACTACATCGTGGTCTGCACCGTCACCGGCTCGACCCATGCCGGCATGCTGGTCGGCTTCGCCGCCGATGGCCGCGCGCGAAAGGTGATCGGCATCGACGCCTCCTTCACCCCGGCGCAGACCAAGGCGCAGGTGCTCTCGATCGCACAGAACACGGCCAAGCTCGTCGAGCTCGGCAAGGATCTCGTCGCCGACGACGTCGTGCTGATCGAGGATTATGCTTATCCCGCCTACGGCGTGCCGTCGGAAGAAACCAAGGAGGCAATCCGCCTCACCGCGCGTCTCGAAGCCATGATCACCGACCCCGTCTACGAGGGCAAGTCGATGCAGGGCCTGATCGATCTCACGCAGAAGGGCTATTTCGAGAAGGGCGCAAAGATCCTCTACGCCCATCTCGGCGGCGCGCCGGCGCTGAACGGCTATGGATATGCGTTCCGGAACGGCTAGCGCGTCGGTGATGTGAGGCGGCGCGCACCTCCCGACGAGTGTCGTCCTGGCGAAAGCCAGGACCGATTACCCCGACTGCCAATTGTTGAAACACGCTGAGGCAGTCAGCGTGCCTTTTCCTACGGCCCGTGGCTATGGATCCCGGATCGGCGCTCCGCTTCGCTGCGCTTGTCCGGGATGACGGCGGAGGTGTGCCCGCGCCCTACCGCGTCCTGACGATCTGCAGCAGCTCGTCGCCGTAATGCTCGAGCTTCTTGTCTCCGATGCCGGGCACATTGCGCAGTTCGTCCAGCGTGGTCGGCCATGCGCGAACAATGCCGTCGATGGTGGCGTCATGCAGCACGACGTAGGCCGGCACGCCACGTGCGCGGGCAATGTCCGAGCGCCACGCTCGTAGCCGCGCGCGCAATTCAGGATCGACATCGCCCTGCGGCGCGTCGGCTGCCGGGGCCAGATCACCGCGGCGGGACTTGGCGCGGCTCGAACGGATCCGGACGCCGGGCGCCTCTTCGCGCAGCCACACTTCCGTTTCGCCCCGCAGCACGCCGCGCGACGAATCCGTCAGCTTCAGCGCGCCGAACGATTCGCTGTCACTCAGCAAATGTCCCATCGCCACGAGCTGCCGCAGCACCGTACGCCACTGCTTCTCGTTGAGCTCGCGTCCGATGCCGAAAACGGTGAGCTTGTCGTGACCGAACTGCGTCACCTTCTCGGTCAGGCGTCCGATCAGCACGTCGATGAGGTGCATCGCGCCGAAACGCTGCCCGGTGCGATAGGCACAGGATAGCAGTTTTTGCGCCAGCACCCTGCCGTCGCGCATTTTCGGCGGCGTCAGGCAATTGTCGCAATTGCCGCAGCCCTCGCCCATCACGATCTCGCCGAAATAGGCGAGCAGCCGCCGGCGCCGGCAGTGCGGCGTTTCGGCGAGGCCAACGAGCGCATCGAGCTTGCCAATCGAGACCCGCTTGAATTCGTCGGAGCCGCTCGACTCGTCGATCATGCGGCGCTGCTGCACGATGTCCGAGAGACCGTAGGCCATCCAGGCCGCCGACGGCTTGCCGTCGCGGCCGGCGCGTCCTGTCTCCTGGTAATAGGCCTCGATGCTCTTGGGTAGATCGAGATGCGCGACGAAGCGCACGTCCGGCTTGTCGATGCCCATGCCGAAGGCAATGGTCGCGACGATGACGATGCCGTCCTCGTTGAGGAAGCGGTCCTGGTTGCGCGAGCGCACGCTGCTGTCGAGCCCGGCGTGATAGGGCAATGCGGCAATGCCGGCGTCGTCGAGCGCCGCGGCGACCTCCTCGACCCGTTTGCGGGAGAGACAATAAACGACGCCCGCATCACCTGCGTGACGCTCCCGGATGAAATCCTTGAGCTGCGACACCGCGTTGCGCTTGTCGACGATCTCGTAACGGATGTTGGGACGGTCGAAGCTGGAGACGAAGTGCGGACTGTCTGCAAGCTGAAGCCGCTCGACGATCTCCTTGCGGGTCAATTCGTCGGCAGTCGCGGTCAGCGCGATGCGCGGCACGTCGGGAAAGCGCTCGGCGATGATCGACAGGCCGACATATTCGGGGCGGAAATCATGGCCCCATTGCGAGACGCAATGCGCCTCGTCGATCGCGAACAGCGCCACCTTCGCCCGCGCCAGCAGCGCCAGGCAGCGCGGCGTCAGCAGCCGTTCCGGCGCGACATAGAGCAGGTCGAGATCACCCACGATCAGGCGCCGCTCGATGTCGGAGGCTTCCTGCGGGGTCAGCGACGAGTTCAGCGCGGCCGCGTTGACCCCGGCTTCGAGCATGGCGGCGACCTGGTCGCGCATCAGCGCAATCAAGGGCGACACCACGACACCGCAGCCTTCGCGCAGCAGCGCCGGCAATTGATAGCACAGCGACTTGCCGCCGCCGGTCGGCATCAACACCAGGCAATTGCCGCCGCCGGTGACGTGCCGGATGATCTCGCCCTGCGCGCCGCGGAACCCGGGCAGGCCGAACACCGAACGCAGCACCGACAGCGCATCGCGGCCCTGGGCCGGCGCAGGCAGCGGAGCGGTGGAAGGAGAGGACATGGGCATGTCGGGGTGAGGCCGTGAGATTCGTCACAAGGCCAGTCGCATGACCGCGCAGGCGTGGCAAGGCTGTTTGCTCCGCAGGACGCCGCCTTCCACCCTTCGTGGGAAGAAAACTTTCTTACGCCCCGATCCTCCGCAGCGCTTCCGCGACCGTCACGATCGGCATGTCGCGCCTCGCGGCGGCCTGCAGCGCATGGCGCATCAGGTCCGGCGTGCAGCCATACGGGCTCGGCGCGTTGGCGACGTCATGACCGTAGAAGATCAGCCATCCGCCGCTCTCGACCGCCTCGTCGAAATAGCCATCGACACCCGTCGTATTGATCTCGCGATCGACCAGGGGCGAGGCCCGCAGGAACTGGAGATCGATGACGTCGCGATTGACGCCGGGAAGGATGCCGCGCGCCGAGCGGAAGGTCTTGGCGAGCTGCGGCTTGCGCCACACCGACGCGATGCCATAGGGGTAAGCAAAATTTTCGAGCGTGATCGAGGAATCGATGCCGCGAAAATGGCTGCGGTTTCGCTCGATCTCGCGGGCCATGGCGGTCTCGTCGAGATTGACCGCACTCTGGTGCGAGAAGGTGTGGCACGCAATCTCGTGCCCCGCCCGGTGAAGCCGCACGATCGCGTCGTTCGACAGGCCGTGCCAATGGTCCGAGGGACGATCGACCAGGCTGCCCGCGAGATAGAAGGTACCGCGGCCGCCATGCTGCTCCAGAAGCTCGGCGCCCTCGCCTGCGGCGCTATCGGGGGCATCGTCGAAGGTGAAGCTCACCATGGGCGCATGCGCGGGCAGACGGTGCGGCGCGGCACGAAAGTGCCGGGCCAGCCGATTGCTCACGCGTCCCTGGAGTGCCGACCACACGACTCGCATTTCCTGTCTGCCCCGCCGTCACTGAAGCATTCGTGCGCCGCTCGAGGCAAGCTACACACTTCGTTAGTCCTAACGTCGATGCCGTCGTCCCGACCTAACGTGCAAGCACCGACGCGTCGGTCCCCGCGCCGAGATATTGCAGCCAGTTCCGGAACAATGCCGCCGCGGCGCTGCCCGCGGCAATATCGGCACGCAAATTCAGCGCGGGCAGCTCGTTGCTGAGCGCGGGGTGGCGCTGGTGCCTTGCCTGTTTCTCGAAGCGGACCAGCTTCTCTTCGGTCGAAGCGTCAAAATAGCTCACGGGCAGATGCGGATAATTGTCGCGCTCACGCGCGAGATAACGGCCGATGTCGCGCAGATATTCACGCTGAAGCGACAGCGCGTCATATTCCGGATGGCCCTGGAAGAACACGAATCGGCTGGCATATTGGCGGACGAAGGTATCGACGCCGGCCTTTGCCGAACGCGTCAGCACCTGGTAGCCGGCCTCAACGAGGTCGCTCTCGGCGATCTCGTTGAGACGCGAATGCGAGACCTTGAGGGGAGCGGGCGCGGCCCGCGTCAGCGGATCCCTGGTCACGGCTTCGCAGTCGAAAATGCCGTGACATTTGGCCGGCAGCGGCCGCCGTTCGATGCGGTCGAGATGCAGCACCGCGGCATGCGCAGCGAGGCACGACCAGATCGTCGAGCGCGTGTTGACCTTGGCCCAGTCGATCAGCTCGGTGAGATCGCGCCAATACGGTTCCTGGTCGAGCTCAGGCGCGATCGGCTCGGCGCCGGTCACGATCAGGCCGTCGAACCTGTGGCGTCTGAGCTCGGTGAGTTCCGAGTATTCGCTCTCGACATGCCATCTCGCTTCCGGCGAGCGCTTCACCGAAGGCAGCGAGAAGCAGTGAAAGCGGATGCGGCGCGGACCTGCTGCGGCTTGCAGCAGCTTCATGAATTGCCGCTCGGTCGCCTTCAGCGCCGGATCCGGCATGTTGTTGATCAACCCGATCGTGAGCTCGGTGCCGCCGGGCTCGCGCGCCAGATCGCCCGCTCCCGGCACCAGCGCCGGGCTCGATATAGCTTGATCCCTGTCGATCAGGATCGTCATCGGCGCAGCCGCCTACTCCGCGGCCTGGAGGCGCGCGGACGGGCAGGCCTTTTCCAGTGCCTGATCGAGGTCCTCGATGATGTCCTGGCAATGCTCGATGCCGATCGACAAGCGGATCGTTTCCGGCAAAACGCCGGCGACCCGCTGCTGCTCCGCCGACATCTGCCGGTGCGTGGTCGAGGCCGGATGGCAGGCCAGCGACTTGGCATCGCCGATATTGACGAGGCGCGTGATCAGCTTCAGCGCATCGTAGAAGGACTTGCCGGCTTCCATGCCGCCCTTGATGCCGAAGGTGAACAGCGACGAGGCGTTGCCGTCGAGATATTTCTGCACCAGCGGATAATAGGGACTGTCCGGGAAGCCGGTGTAGTTGACCCAGGCCACGCGCGGATCCTTGCGCAGGAATTCGGCGACCTTGCGGGCGTTTTCGCAGTGGCGCTCCATGCGCAGCGCGACGGTTTCGATGCCCTGGAGCAGCAGGAAGGCGTTGAACGGCGACAGCACCGAACCCATGGTGCGCTGATAGATGCTGCGCGCGCGCTCGATATAGGCGGTGCGGCCGAAGCGCTCGGCATAGACGAGGCCGTGATAGGAGGCATCCGGCTTGTTGTAGCCGGGGAAGCGGTCGGCGTGCTTGGCCCAGGGGAAATTTCCGGAGTCGACGATGGCGCCGCCGAGCGTGGTGCCGTGACCGCCCAGAAACTTGGTCAGCGAATGCACGGCGATGTCGGCGCCGTATTCGAACGGCTTGAGCAGGATGGGCGTTGCAACGGTATTGTCGACGATCAGCGGCACGCCGTGTGCGTGGGCGACCTTCGCCAGTGCTTCGATGTCGCAGACATTGCCGGCGGGATTGCCGATGGTTTCGGCGAACACGGCGCGGGTGTTCTCGTCGATCAGCCTTTCGATTGCCTCGGGCTTGTCGCTCTCGGCGAAGCGGCCGGTGATGCCCTGCCGCGGCAGGATGTGCGAGAGCAGCGTATGCGTGGTGCCATAGAGCTGTGGCACGGAAACGATGTTGCCGCCGTGGTCGGCGACGTTGACGAAGGCGAAATGCAGCGCGGCCTGCCCGGTCGCGACCGCAAGCGCGCCGACGCCGCCCTCGAGCTCGGCGATACGTTTCTCCAGCACCGCGCTGGTCGGATTGGCGATGCGGCTGTAGCGATAGCCTTCGGTCTCGAGATTGAAGAGCGCCGCGCCGTGATCGGCGCTGTCGAAGGCGTAGGCCGCGGTCTGGTAGATCGGCACGGCAACCGCGTGCGTGGTGGCTTCGGGCTCGTAGCCGGCGTGAATAGCGATCGTCTCGTTGCGCATCGTGCCACCTCCGCGTGGAGCGGGCCGCACTTATTGGCCTGTATGAGGCATGTGCGTTGTCCGCCGTCCCTCTGTTAGAGGCGGGTGGTAAAGCGGACAATAATTCGTCTAGAGATCGAGGAAGTAACCCTAACGGTTGTTGGGGAATTGGCTAAAATTCAAGTCAAATTGGATTAATGAAGTTTTGCGGTTGGCGGCAGCGAACACGCTGCACTCCCTTCTCCCCTTGTGGGAGAAGGTGGCGCGAAGCGCCGGATGAGGGGTCTCCATCCATACGGCCAAGCTTGCGTTAGCGGAGAGAGACCCCTCACCCGTCTCGCCGCTGCGCGGCGAGCCACCCTCTCCCACAAGGGGAGAGGGAAACAACTTCGCTGCCCTATCAGTCCATCTGTTCCCACAGCCGATGGGCGAGCACGCCGGCGCGCTTCTCGATCGCGGCCGCTGCATCGAGCGCGAGATCCTCGCGATAGCGCCCGGCAATGAGCTGCACGCCGATCGGCTGGCCATCGTGCAGCGTCACCGGCACCACGGCGCCCGGCAGGCCCAGCACGTTGATCGCGGAGATGAAGCGGATCTCGCCCCAGAAAATCTCGCGCACGCGCTCGGGGCTGACAGTGTCCTCGCGCGGGCTAGGCGTCGGCTTCACCGTGGTCGGTGCCAGCACCACCGGATACTCCTCGAAGAACAATTGCCAGGCGCGAATGTGGCCGTTGCGCGCGGCGGTCGCCTGCATCCAGGCCTTGAGGTCGAGCACGTTGGCCTTGGCTTTCATGCCGCCCCACGCCTTGTGGAAGTCTTCCGACGTCACCTTCAGCATGCCGGCCTCCTGCATCACCATCGTCTCGTTGGTGATGATGTCGCACCAGGTCTGCCAGACGCCGTCGATGTCGGGCACATCGACCTCGCTGACGCGATAGCCGGAACGCTCCAGGTGATCGGCGGCCTGACGCAACGCCGCCGCGACGTGCGGATCGACGTCCATGTCTTCAGGAATCCTGGCGAGCGCGACCTTGATCGGCCCCTTCGGCTTCGGCCCGACCAGCGGCGCCGGTACCCACCAGGGATCGCGCGGATCGCGCTGGCTCATCACCTCCAGCGCGAGCCTGACGTCGGCGACGTGGCGGGCGAGCGGCCCCTGCGCCGACATCAGATGCGCCAGCATCGGCCGCTCGGCGGTTGCGCTTGCGTTGAAGGCCGGAATACGTCCCTGCGTCGGCTTGATGGTCGCAACGCCGTTGCAATGCGCCGGCCAGCGCAGCGAGCCGCCGATGTCGTTGCCGTGCGCGATGGTGCCTATGCCGGCGGCGACCGCCGAACCCGCACCGCCCGAGGAGCCGCCGCAGGTGATATTGGGATCCCAGGGATTGAGCGTCAGCCCGTGCAGGGGATTGTCGGTGAAGCCGCGGAAGGAGAATTCCGGCGTGTTGGTGAGGCCGATGATGATCGCGCCAGCCTTCTTCAGGTTGCGCACCACCGGCGAATCCGACGGCGCGATGAGGTCCTTGTTGGCGGGGACGCCATTGAAGTTCGGACGGCCCTCGTAGTCGACGTTCTCCTTGATCGTGATCGGTACGCCGTGCAGAAGGCCGAGCTCGCCGCCCTTCGCGCGCCGCTTGTCGGCCGCATGCGCCGCGGCCAGCGCCTCCTCAGAGAGATCGACGACAACCGCGTTCAGTCGCGGATTGACGGCCCGCATCCGCTCGAGATGCGCCTCGACGGTCTCGACCGCGGAGATGGCGCCGGAGCGGATTGCGGCTGCGGTCTCGACCGCCGACCATTGCCAGGCCGGGCCCTTGGGGCGGCGCGGTGCGGATGATTTGCGCGGAGCGGCCTGCTTGACCGGCTTGGTTGCAGCTTTCGCGACCTTGCCCTTGCGAACGGCGCTTGTCTTGCCGGAGGTCTGCGCTGCTTTCTTCGCAGCAGATTTCTTCCTGGTCGCCGTCTTCTTCGCCACGTCGCATCTCCTCACATTGCGCCGCGGAAGTTATGGAGGTCACGCGACCGTGTACAGGCGCGTTTCTGCATGGCGCGACTTCACGACGCGTTGTGGCGGCCGAAGGCGCGCGAGAGACGCTCATGCACCTTTGGGGCTTTTCCCACGACGCATGTACTGGTTGAATGATGGAATAAACTGCCGCATCGCGACCGGGTTTTGACGCCGCCATTTGGACAGCGGCAATTGGAGCGGACACGGGGCTGATGGCGGAGAGAGTGGGATTCGAACCCACGGTACGGTTTCCCGCACACACGCTTTCCAAGCGTGCGCCTTAAGCCACTCGGCCATCTCTCCGGAGCGCACTCTCTTGAAGGGGCGCCGGTGATTTTGCAAGGGATCGCGGGGAAATCGGATGATTTTTCCGTAAGATATTGTACTTTATAGACAATATCAGGCGCCACGGCGACGCTTGGAACCGGCCGCCCGCTGAACCGGCGGCGGGTTTGGCGCGACGATTCACTCAAGACCGTCAAACACGTCCGGGGGCACCATGACCATCCGCAACACCATTGCCGCGCTGAGCCTGATTTGGGCCCTTGCCGCTGCCTTCGCCGGACCGGCCGCCGCCCAGGTCTGCACCCGGCACGGGGTTGATGTCAGCTGTGACGACGGACGGCGCGGGATGCTTTCGGGCGATGCCATCCTCTGGCCGGACGGCACGCGCTCGAGCGCGACGCCGCATCAAAGCGTCATCATCGGCCACAAGAGCTCAGTGCATGTCGGGCCCGGCGTGTTCGTCGGCCAGGGCAAGGGCATGGTGCCGCTCGACGATCCGAACGCGCCGAACAAGCGGCAGTGTGCGATTCTGGAGGGCGTGTCGTACTGCTATTGAGGCTGTCGTCTTCGCCCCTGCCCTCGCTGTAAAGAACGGGGGAGAAGAAGACTAGATCAACCGCACGCCTGAGATCGCCGACTTGAGCCAGCGCAGCGCTTGCGGCGGCTGGTTGGCGAGCGGCGCGACTGCAGCCTTCTCCGTCCGGCACTTCTCCAGTTCAGCGACGAAATCCGCCGACCATTGCTGGATGGTGTGGCCGCGCAGCTTCTTCATCATCGCATCCCAGCGCATCTTGCGCTCGGTGAGCGGCATCGCCGCCGCGACGGCGATCGCGCGCGCCATGCCGTCGATGTCATGCGGATTGACCAGCAGCGCGGCGTCGAGCTCGTTGGCCGCGCCGGCGAATTTCGACAGCACCAGCACGCCGGGATCAGCCGGATTTTGCGCAGCGACGTATTCCTTGGCGACAAGGTTCATGCCGTCGTGCAGCGGGGTCACCACGCCGATCTGCGCGGTGCGATAGAGGCCCGCGAGCACGGCCTGGCTAAAGCCTTTGTTGAGATAGCGGATCGGTGTCCAGTCGGCCTCGCCGTGGCGGCCGTTGACGTCGGACACGAGCCGCGCGACCTCGTTCTGCAAATTGCCATAGGCTTCGATGGCACCGCGCGAGGGATTTGCGATCTGCAACAGCGAGATGCTGCGCGCAAAGTGCGGATGCTCGGTCCAGAGCCGATCGAACGCGCTGATGCGGTTGACGAGGCCCTTGGAATAGTCGAGCCGGTCGACGCCGATCGCGAGCCGTTCACCGTTGAGACTGCGGCGCAGCCGCGACACGTCCGGATGCGACGCCGATTTCGCCGCGTATTGCGCGAACTTCTCGGCGTCGATGCCGATCGGAAACACCTCGCAGCGCGTTCGGCCATGCTGCGAGATCGCAACGCCGTCTTCGACGGCGAGGCCGAGTTCGCCCGCGACATAGCCGAGAAAATTCTGGCAATCGTCATTGGTCTGGAAGCCGATCAGATCGTAGGCCAGCATCGCCGTGATCAACTCACGATGATTGGGCACGCCCTGCATCACCGCGGCGACAGGCCATGGCGTATGGAGGAAGAAGCCGATCGGATCGTCGACGCCGAGATCCCGCAACTCCGCGCCGAGCGCGAGGAAATGGTAATCCTGCACCCAGAACGCGGTTTGCGCTTTCCGGAAGCGCATCAAGGCGCGCGCCATGAAGGCGTTGACCTCGCGATAGCTGACATAGTCGTCGCGCGAGACGCGGATCAGATCGCTGCGCGAGTGCAGCGCCGGCCACAGCGCCGAATTGGCAAAGCCCTCGTAATAGCCGCCATAGTGCGCCGCCGGCAGATCCAGCGTCGCAATCGCGCCCGAACCCAGTGCTTCGATCTCGGCGAACGGCTCCTTCTGATGACCGTCACGCACACGGCCCGAGGATCCCACCCAGATCGCGCCCGAATGTTCCACAACGGGTAGCAAGGCCGCCGCGAGACCACCCGTCATGGGCTCATTGGGCTTGCCGCGCGCGACGCGATTCGAAACGACGACTAAGTTCACAGGTCGTCCCCTCCTGTTTCATTCCACCCCATTTAACTGCCGTTCATCAATATGGTTCCTGATCATCCTTTGCACCAATTGAAACCAAAATCGGGCGTGCGCGTTGGAACCGGTTTACCTCCAGGCAACCTGACGATTTCGCTACACAAAGCCGGATTTGGAACCGTGGCGCGCGCAGCATGAAGCGACGCGCTGGAGGAATTACGCACGCGATATGTGGCTCCGAGATGTCGGTGCCTTATTCCAACCTTGAGTCGTCGAGCAGCCGCGCAAGGAACGTGCGCACATCGTTCGGGGCGTCGAAGTGCCCGTTGACCCCCATGGCGCGGCGACCAACCGAAAAAGAGAGCCCGTTCATGTCGGGCATGATCGCGAACACGGTCTCATCGGTAACATCGTCGCCGATGAAGATCGGGCGGCGTCCCCTAAAAGGCTCGTGCTTCATCAACTCGCGCACGCCGGTCGCCTTGGTAAAACCGGAATGCTTGATCTCGCAAACGAACTTTCCGGGCAGCACCTCGATCGGCGCATTGGGCAGGTCGGCGCGGATCAGCGAAACGGCTTCGTAGATCGCTTTCTCCGCATGCGGCGCAAGGCGGTAGTGCAGCGCCAGCGAATAGCCCTTGTCTTCGAGCAGAATGCCGGGACTGAGCTTGGCCACCGCCGCGAGCCGCCGCTTCAGCTCCTTATCCAGCGGCGGCGCGCTGACGGCATCGGCTTCGTTGTCAATGGAAAGCCGCATCTCGGCGCCGTGGCCGGCGACGGCGCGAAAGACATCGGGCGCGAAGATCAGGTCGATGTCGTTGAGCGAACGCCCGCTGACCATCGCCAGCGCGCCCGACGTACGCTCCGTCAGCCGGTTCAGCGTTTCCGACAGGCCTGGCGGCACCCACACCTCACGCGGCGTCGGCATCAGGTCGAGCAGTGTCCCGTCGATGTCGAGCAGGATCGCTGTTTCATTGAGATGCGGCACGAGTGCGTGGGGCACCGGCACCGCATCGGGCGCTTCATCGTCGACCATGGTGCGCTTTAGATCCAATTCAGCCAGTTCCGATTTCATAGTCTACTCCATGGACGCAAGCGGCCGCGCGATTTCTTCGAGCGATCTGCGTTCCGCCGAGATGGCATAGCGCCACGCCACGATCGCGGCCGCGATCATCAGGAACGCCCCCAGCAAATAGCCTGCGAATACGCTCGTGCGTGATCCCGTGTCGATCAGCGCCCCGAACAATGCGGGGCCGATCACGCCGCCGATGCCGGTGCCGACCGCATAAAACACCGCGATCGCGAGCGCGCGGACTTCCAAGGGAAAAGTCTCGCTGACGGTGAGATAGGCGGCGCTCGCGGCGGGCGAGGCAAAGAAGAAGATCACCATCCAGGCGATGGTCTGCCCCTGCGCGCTCAAGGCGCCGATCGAGAACAGATAACCCGACAGCGCCAGCAACACGCCCGACGCGCCGTAGGTGAACATGATCATGGTCCGGCGGCCGAGCGTATCGAACAGGCGGCCGAGCAGCAGCGGACCAAGGAAATTGCCGGCGGCGAAGGGAAGCAGATACCAGCCGACATGATCGGCGCTGATCCCGTAAAAGTCGGTCAACACCAGCGCAAAAGTGAAGAAGATGGCGTTGTAGAAGAAGGCCTGCGCGATCATCAGCACGAGACCGACCATCGCGCGCTGGCGATAGACCGAGAACAGCGTGTGCACCACCTCGCGGATCGGCGTGTGAGTCCGCATTTTCAGGCGGATCCTGGCGAAACGCGCGTCGCTCGTATCCTGGCCGTGTCCGAGCACCGAGCGCTCGACCTCGTCGACGATCGCGTGGGCCTGGTCGGGACGGCCGTGGATCATCAGCCAGCGCGGACTCTCCGGAATCCACATCCGCATCAAGAGCACGACGAGGCCGATGGCCGCGCCGATGAGATAAGCGAGGCGCCAGCCGAGATCGGGGCCGATCACCGCGGGATCGAGCAGCACGATGGCCGCCACGGCGCCCATGGCGGCACCGATCCAGAAGCTGCCGTTGATGACGAGATCGGTCCAGCCGCGATAGCGCGCCGGCACCAGTTCCTGGATGGTCGAATTGATCGCAGTATATTCGCCGCCGATGCCGGCGCCGGTGAGGAAGCGAAACAGCGCGTAGCTCGCGACATTCCATGACAGAGCGGTCGCGGCCGTCGCCGAGAGATAGAGCGCGAGCGTGATGAAGAACAGCTTCTTGCGGCCGATGCGATCGGTCAGCCAGCCGAAGCCGAGCGCGCCGAGCACCGCGCCCGCGAGATAGGCTGAATTGGCTATGCCGAGATCGAGATTGGAGAAATGCAGGGCGGGACTTTGCTTCAGCGCGCCGGAGAGGGCGCCGGCCAAGGTCACCTCGAGGCCATCCAGAATCCAGGTGATGCCGAGCGCAAGCACGACGCGGGTGTGAAACCCGCTCCACGGCAGCGCGTCAAGCCGTGCAGGAATGCTGGTTTCGATGATGCGATCGGCCGCGGCCACCGTGGAGACCACAGGTCCATCGTTCGGCGCTGGGCTTCGCTGCAATTCCATCGCGTTGTTGCATCTGACCAATGGACATGGCCCCGGTTCACATGGCGTGGATGGGGGCGATCCGATCAAGGGAGTGCGGCATTCCGCCTGCCACCTGCGACAACGTCTGCGGCAGGGGCGGGTTCCAGCAGGAACGACCGCTGACGGCGCTGGTTTTCGGTGGAGCCGCAAGGAGTTGACGCATGGCTCATGCCAGAAAGACGACACATTCTCGCAAAACATCGGCGCGCAAGAGCACCAGACGCGCCGCACCGAAGCGCTGGTCACAGCGCGTGACGAAAGAGAGCGACGCGCTCGACCTCAAACAAGGCGTGTTCAAGCTGACCAGTGCGAAGAAGATCGCGGCTTCGTTGAAGCGCTCGGCCGAGCACAGCGCGCGTCGCAAGACCGGCGCCTACCGCTCGGCGCTGTCGATGCTGACGTTCTACATCAACCGCGCCGGCAAGACGCTGCCGCAGACGCAGCGCACGCGGCTGGAGCGGGCAAAGGTGGAGCTGAAGCGGGCGTTCGGGAGGGAGTGAGCGCCAGGTCGTCCTGGACAAGCGCAGCGCCGATCCAGGACCTATTACCCCAGGGAGCGGTTTGGCGATGACTCGGAGTTGGCAGTTCGCCCGGCAACTCCGCCTTGGGGTAATGGGTCCCCTGAGTTCACAAACGAAGTGCAACACTTCCATCTGGAGGTGTTGCCATGGGGCGGACTTACAA